>NZ_JBFNXJ010000001.1:300000-563960 GCF_040812015.1 Chitinivorax sp. PXF-14
CATACCGCGCCCAAGCTGCCGGTGGATAAGCCGCGTTACCTGATGGGGGTTGGCACGCCTGAAGACTTGGTCTATGGCGTGTCGCAGGGCATCGACATGTTCGACTGCGTGATGCCGACGCGCAATGCGCGCAACGGCTGGCTGTTCACGCGCTTTGGCGACATCAAGATTCGCAACGCGAAATACAAGACCGATACCAATCCGCTCGACGAGACCTGTGGCTGCTATACCTGCCAGCATTTCTCGCGTGCCTATCTGCACCACCTGCAGCGCATGAACGAGATCCTCGGCGCGCGGCTCAATACCATCCACAACCTCTACTACTACCAGCAACTGATGCGCGACATCCGTGCCGCGATCGACCTCGGCCGCTTCGACGACTTCCGTCGCCAGTTCCGCGAGGAGCGGCAGGTGCTGGCAAAGTCGGCCGGCTAGACGGATTCCGCCGTGCGGTACGGGGCTTGACGCCCTGTGTGCTGCTGGGTGATGATCGCCGCATGAACCAGAACCGCTTCGCTTTCTATGGCTTTTATTGGTGGCGCCCTGCATAAGGCGGCACCGTGGTTCTTTTGTATCGATAGAACATTTGAAACATGCCGCCGGGAGACTGGCGGCATTTTCTTTGTGGGCGTCGCCAGTGGTCGCCAGAACGGTACCAGGCCCGGCGGTTTCTCGAGGTTAAGACTGAATGGAGACCGCTATGATGCTCGACGACACCTATATCCAACCGCAAAAGCCCGTCATCCTGACCGGCGACCGGCCGACCGGCCCGCTGCATCTGGGCCACTATGTCGGCTCGCTGGCCAACCGCGTCAAATTCCAGGACGAATACCGGCAGTTCGTGATGATCGCCGACATGCAGGCGCTCACCGACAATATGGGCAACTATGCCAAGGTGCGCGACAACGTGGTCGAAGTTGCGCTCGACTACCTGGCGGTAGGCATCGATCCCGACAAGAGCACGTTACTGATCCAGTCCAAGGTGCCGGAGCTGGCCGAGCTGACCGTGCTGTTCCTCAACCTGGTGTCGGTCGCACGGCTCGAGCGCAATCCCACCGTGAAGGAAGAAATCCGCCAACGCGGCTTCGAGCGTGATATCCCGGCCGGTTTCCTCTCCTACCCGGTGGCGCAGGCGGCTGACATCACCGCGTTCAAGGCGCGCCACGTACCGGTCGGCGAGGATCAGTTGCCGATGATCGAGCAGACCAACGAGATCGTGCGCCGGTTCAACCGCAGCGTGGGCAAGGATGTACTGGTCGAGGCGCAGGCGGTGCTGTCGCGGGTCGGGCGCCTGCCCGGTATCGACGGCCAGGCCAAGATGAGCAAGTCGCTCGGCAATGCGATTGCCTTGTCTGCCCCGGCGGATCAGGTGAGCCAGGCAGTCAAGCAGATGTTCACCGACCCGAATCATCTGCGCGTCGACGACCCGGGGCAGGTCGAAGGCAATGTGGTGTTCACCTATCTCGACGCATTCGAGCCCGATGCCGCGCTGGTGGCGGACCTCAAAGCACGTTACCGTGCTGGTGGCCTGGGCGACAGCGTGGTCAAGCGCCAGCTCGAAGATCGACTGCAGGCATTGCTCCAGCCAATTCGTGAGCGCCGCACCGAGCTGAGCCGGGACAAGGGGGCGATCCTCGAGATGTTGCGCAAGCATTCGCTCGTCGCGCGTGATGTTGCCGCTAGGACTCTGTCGGAAGTGCGGCGCGAAATCGGGCTGGATTATTACTTCCTGTAATTCACCTATTCGGAACTTACACGCCACGCCAGGGCTCGTATGCGTGGCTGTGCAAGTTTGCCGGAAGCGGCGGCCCACCGTGCGTGGATTCGATCTGCGGTCTGGTCTCGCTCGCCTTGGCGGCGCGATCTAAAGCATCAACTCGAATTTGTCACCGCTTCCGGCTACAATGCCGGTCTTTGGTCGGCGGATACCGTCGACATAACAATGCCATGCCGCCCCCGGCGGCCGACTTTTTGCAATCGGATTTTCGGAGCTTTACTCCATGTTTATCGGTACCGCCTACGCCAATACTCCCGCCGCTCCAGGCGGTTTCGACCTGCTGTCGTTCGCCCCGATGGTCGTCATCTTCGTACTGTTCTACTTCATGCTGATTCGTCCGCAGCAGAAGAAGATGAAGGACCAGCAGAGCATGCTGTCCAACCTGCAGAAGGGGGACGAAGTCGCCACCAACGGCGGAGTTGTCGGCAAGATCACCAAGCTCAACGAGCAGTTCATCACGCTCGAAGTGGCCAATAACGTCGAAATAACCTTCCAGCGCGGTGCCGTTTCGGCCGTTCTGCCCAAGGGCACGCTGAAAAGCCTGTAACCCAACCCCCGGGGCCGCCGTCGCGGCCTCGCGTTCTTGCGCAAGCCATCATGAACCGTTACCCCCTCTGGAAATACCTGATCATCGCGGTGGCGCTGATCGTCGGCAGCCTCTACACGGTGCCGAACTTCTTTGGCGAATCGCCTGCCGTGCAGATTTCGCCCGAGCGTGCTTCGATCAAGCTCGATCTGGAAACCATGAAGCAGGTCGAACAATCACTGATCGACGCCAAGCTGCAGGTGGACGGTGTCTTCCTCGATGGCAACAGCATCAAGGCTCGCTTCAAGGATACCGACACCCAGCTCAAGGCGCGTGACGTCATTCAGCAGCAGCTCGGCGGCAGCTACATCGTGGCGCTGAACCTGCTGTCGAGCTCGCCGGAGTGGCTGACGCGGCTGAAGGCACGGCCGATGTTCCTGGGGCTCGATCTGCGCGGTGGCGTGCACTTCCTGCTGCAGATCGACATGAAGGCTGCGCTCGACAAGACCATGGAACGCTACGCCGGCGACATCCGCCGCGATTTGCGCGACAAGAAGATTCGCTTTGGCCAGGTGCGCCGCATCGGCACCTCGATCGAGGTCAAGTTCCGCGACCAGGAAACCATGACGGCCGCGCGTGCACTGATCGAGAAGGACATGCCGGCGCTGCTGGTCAAGGCCCAGCCTGACGGTGATATCAAGCTCACGCTGACCGTCAAGCCGGAAGAGCTGACCCGCGTGCAGGGCGATTCGGTCAAGCAGAACATCACCACGCTGCACAACCGTGTGAACGAACTCGGCGTGGCCGAACCGATCATCCAGCAGCAAGGTGCCGACCGCATCGTGGTGCAGCTGCCGGGCGTGCAGGATACGGCCAAGGCCAAGGACATCCTGGGCCGCACGGCCTCGCTGGAAGTGCGTATGGTCGAGGACGATCCGAGCAAGCTGCAGGATGCTCTCTCCGGCAACGTGCCGATGGGCTACGAGCTGCTCGACGAAGCAGGCCGCGATGGCCGCCCGAGCAAGATCCTGGTCAAGAAGGACGTCGAACTGACCGGCGACAACATCAATGATGCCCAGCCGGGCTTCGGCGAGAATGGCGAGGCTGCTGTCCACATCAACCTCGACAGCACCGGCTCGGCGATCTTCAAGCAGGTGACCCACGACAACGTCGGCCATCGCATGGCGATGATCCTGGTCGAGAAGGGCAAGGCCGAGGTGGTGACCGCCCCGGTGATCCGTGGCGAGATCGGCGGCGGACGCGTGCAGATCTCGGGCTCGATGAACACGGCGGAAGCCAACGACATCGCGCTGCTGCTGCGCTCCGGCGCACTGGCGGCCCCGATGACCATCATCGAGGAACGCACGGTCGGCCCGAGCCTTGGCAAGGACAACATCGCCAAGGGCTTCCACTCGACGATGTACGGTTTCCTCGCGATCACCGTGTTCATGCTCATCTACTACCGCGTGATGGGCGGCGTGGCGGTGTTCGCGCTTGGCGTCAACCTGTTCCTGCTGATCGCCATCCTGTCGATGCTGCAGGCAACCCTGACCCTGCCGGGCATCGCGGCGATTGCGCTGACGCTCGGTATGGCGATCGACTCGAACGTGCTGATCAACGAACGCATCCGTGAGGAAGTACGCGCCGGCGTGACGCCGCAGGCGGCCATCAAGGCCGGCTACGAGCACGCCTGGGCCACCATTCTGGATTCGAACGTCACCACGCTGATCGCCGGTATCGCGCTGTTCCTGGTCGGCTCCGGCCCGATCAAGGGCTTTGCCGTGGTGCATTGCCTCGGCATCATGACTTCGATGTTCAGCTCGGTATTCGTGGCGCGCGGCCTGACCAACCTGATCTATGGCTACCGCCGTCGCCTGTCCGGTATTTCGGTATAAAGGAGGGAGCAGACCATGCTAGAGCTGTTCCATGTAAAAAAAGATATCCCCTTCATGCGCCATGCGCTGAAGTTCAACGTCATTTCGTTCATCACGTTTTTGGCGGCGGTTTTCTTTCTGGCGACCAAGGGTCTGCACTTCGGTGTGGACTTCACCGGCGGCACGGTGCTGGAAGTGGCCTACCAGCAGGCCGCTGATCTTGGCAAGGTACGTAGCGACCTGACCCAGATCGGCTTCTCCGAGGCCGTGGTGCAGAACTTCGGTACCTCGAAGGATGTGATGATCCGCCTGCCGCTGAAAAAGGGCATCACCTCGTCCCAGCTGTCCGACACCATCATGGGTAAGCTGAAGAGCGACAACCCCGGGGCTGAGTTGCGCCGCGTCGAATTCGTTGGCCCGGCCGTGGGCGAGGAGCTGTTCACGAGTGGCCTGGCGGCGCTCGGCATGGTGATCGCGGGTATCGTCATCTATCTGAGCATGCGCTTCGAGTGGCGCTTCGCGGTGGCGGCCATCATCGCCAACCTGCATGACGTGGTGATCATCCTGGGCTTCTTTGCCTTCTTCCAGTGGGAATTCGACCTGCCAGTGCTGGCCGGTGTGCTGGCAGTGCTCGGCTATTCGGTGAACGAGTCGGTGGTGGTGTTCGACCGGGTACGCGAGAACTTCCGCAAGATGCGCAAGGGCGCAATCCCCGACATCATCAACAATGCGATCACCAGCACCATGAGCCGTACCATCATCACCCACTTGTCGACACAGATGATGGTGACCTCGATGCTGGTATTTGGCGGCCCGACGCTGCACAACTTCGCACTGGCGCTGACCATCGGCATTCTGTTCGGTATCTACTCCTCGGTACTGGTGTCCTGCCCGCTGGCGATGTGGCTCGGCGTGAAGCGTGAGCACTTCATCGTGCAGGTGAAGAAGAAAGAAGAAGCGGTAGTCTGACAACAAGGCGGGGCAACCCGCCTTTTTCATGTATTCGTATCCAGTCTGGTGAATTGAGTTGGAAGCCATCAAGTATCTGATCGACTTTATCCTGCACATCGACAAGCACATGGTCGAGCTGGTGCAGAGCTATGGCACCTGGGTGTACGGCATCCTGTTCATGATCGTATTCATCGAGACGGGCCTGGTGGTGATGCCGCTTCTGCCCGGTGACTCGATGCTGTTCGTGGCGGGTGCACTGGCGGCACAGGGGGCGCTGGAAGCGCATGTGTTGGCGCTGTCGCTGATTGTGGCCGCGGTACTTGGCGATTCGTTGAACTATGCGATCGGTAAGCGCTTTGGTCACCTGATCGCCGGCCCCGACTCGCGCTGGGTGAAGCCCGAGCATATGGCGCGTACCCACGCCTTCTTCGAAAAACACGGCGGCAAGACCATCATCGTCGCGCGGTTCGTGCCCATCGTGCGTACCTTCGCACCGTTCGTCGCCGGTATCGGCGAGATGAGCTACCGCAAGTTCCTGAGCTTCAATGTCATTGGCGCCGTGGCCTGGGTGACGCTGTTCGTCTATGCCGGCTATTTCTTCGGGGGCTTGACGGTGGTGAAGGAAAACCTGAAATTGATCATGCTTGCCATCATCGTGATTTCCTTGCTGCCGGTGGTGATTGAGGCTTTCAAACACCGCAAGGCCGGCCGCTCCGCTGTCTGACTGATTGTCTTGCAGGAGGTTTGCCATGCCCAATGATCCAGCCAACCCGTTCTCGTTTGCGGCGCCATGGTCCGGCAATGTGTCGCAGCCCTGGTCGTGGTGGTATCAGCTTGCCCCGGTCACGATCAATCAGATGCAGTCGGGGGATCCAGCGCTGGAAGCCAGGATCGTGCGCGAGGTCGCGAGTTACGGGCGACAGCTGGGGCGGGTGATGGACGTGCTCGAGGTGCTGGTCGCCAAGCTTGACGACACCGGGCTCAGTGACGGACAGCAGCGGGCGCTGACTGAGTTCCAGTCACTACGCGATGAGATTGACCGCCTCAGGCGCCCGTCGCTCGGTGCAACGCGTAGCGACGCCGTGCGTGTCGCCAATGCACTGGTGAGCTGGCGTAAGGATAGCCCGGAGCTGTTCCAGCTGGTGAAAGCCGTGATCGACGATGCCGAACGCAGCTGAAGTCAATGCCGATGGCTGGCTTGTCGGTGCGCGACAGGTGTTGTCGCCGAATCACGATGCTCGCCCTGAGGGCACGCCGGTCGAATTGCTGGTGATCCACAACATCAGCTTGCCGCCCAATCAGTACGGTGGGCCAGGCATCGAGCAACTGTTCGCCAATGCACTGGACCCAAACGAGCACCCTTACTATGCGGGCATCGCCCAGCTGCGTGTGTCCGCACATTTCCTGATCCGCCGCGACGGCGAGGTGGTGCAGTTCGTCTCCTGCAACGACCGCGCGTGGCATGCCGGGGTATCCAGCTGGCGTGGGCGCGAGCGCTGCAACGATTTCTCGCTCGGCGTCGAGCTCGAAGGCTGCGATACCGAGCCGTTCACCGATGCCCAATACGAGGCGCTGGCACGTGTTGTGGAGGCCTTGCAGGCGCGCTACCCACTGTGCGATTGCCAGGGGCACTCCGATATCGCGCCAGACCGCAAGACCGACCCCGGCCCTTGTTTCGACTGGCCGCGCTTTCGCCGGCAGTGGCACGCACCATGACAAACGCCCCGGGAAGCGGGGCGTTTGTCACGGCAGATGAGGCACTTCAGGCCGTGAGCGCCAGCAGCTTCTCAAACGCGTCATCGAACAGCTTCAATCCTTCCTGCTGCAATTGCTCGCCAACCTCGTTGAGATCGATGCCCAGGGCCGCGAGCGCTGCCACGGTCTGCTCCGCCTGAGGCAGGCCCTGGCCGAGCGTGGCGGCTGCCTGGCCATGGTCGCGGAAAGCGTCCAGCGTGGCATCCGGAGCCGTATTGACGGTTTCGTCGCCGATCAGCTCCTCGATGTACAGCACATCGCTGTAAGCGGCATTTTTGGTGCCGGTGCTGGCCCACAGCAGGCACTGCGGACGTGCGCCGGCCGCCTTGAGCTCAGCAAAACGCGCGCCGTGGAACAGGGTCTGGTAGTCGTGGTAGGCCGTCCTGGCGAAGGCGACGGCAGCCTTACCGCGCAGGGCCAGTGCGTCGGCGCTGCCGATCGCATCGAGCTTCTTGTCGATCAGGGTGTCGACACGGCTCATGAACACGCTGGCCACGGCCTTGATGTGATCTACCGGCAAGCCTTGCTGCACGCGCCGTTGCAGGCCACGCAGATAGGCGTCGAAAATGGTCTCGACATGGCGGGGCGAGAACATCAGCGTGATGTTGACGTTGAGCCCCTCGGCGATCAATTGCTCGAATGCCGCCGTGCCGGCGGCGGTGGCCGGCACCTTGATCATCAGGTTGGGGCGGTCGACAGCCTGCCACAGACGGCGCGCCGCCACGAGTGTGCCGGCCTCGTCGTTGGCCAGGAATGGCGAGACTTCAAAGCTCACATAGCCATCTGCCTTGGCCGTGGCGTCGTACTGGGTGCGCATCAGGTCGCAGGCGGCCTGGATGTCGGGAATGACCAGTGCTTCGTAACGCTGCTCGGCGCTGAGGTTTTCCGTCTTCAGGCGGGCCAGGTCGCCCTGGTAACGGCCGTCCTTGGCGATGGCATTGTAGAAGATGGCAGGGTTGGAGGTGACGCCGGCAATGCCGTCCTCCGCCACCAGGTTCGACAGCTGTTCGGCGACGAGCTGGCGGGAGAGGTTGTCCAGCCAGACGCGCTGCCCGAAATTGCGGATTTGAATCAGTCTGCTCATGTTGTACCTGCGAAATGGAAAACCGTTTGCCGGCCATTCAATCATGCCGGGGCGACAACCACAACCTTGACGCTCATTCCGTCGCTTCCTTGCTCAACTGCTGCTGCAGGTAGCGTGCATCGCCGATGCCGGGGAAATTCGGATTGCTCTGCAGCAGGTCATCGAGCCTTTGCCTCGCGCTTGTCCGGTCGCCCGATTTCAGCAGCGCCACGGCATAGTGGTAGGTGATTTCAGGCTGGTTGCCGGCCTTGCGAAAGGCCTGTTCGATATTCGAGATGGCGGCAGCCAGCTTGCCGTTCTGCAGCAGGGCCCAGCCGTAGGTGTCGAGTACGTAGGGGTTGTCCGGGCTCAGCTTGACGGCACGTTGGGCCAGCTCGAGCGAGCGTTTTGGATCGGTGGTCGAATAAGCCTGTGCTGCGTTATTGAGCGCGGTCAGGTCATTCGGCCGGGCCTCGAGAATGGACTCATAGTATTGCGCCGCAATACCGGCGCGGCCTGCCCGGCTGGCTGCATCGGCAAGAAAGTACTTGGCACCCGTGTCGGTCGCATGCTGGCTCACCCACTGCTGGCCGAGCGCGATGGCGGCATCCACTTTTCCTGTCTGTACCAGCGCGTCGTGCAGCTTTGCCAGCACGCCGGCCGACGCAGAGGCATTGAACAAGGCCTGGTATTGTTCAACGGCTGCGGCCGGCTTGCCTGCCGCCATTTCGACGTCGCCCTGCAGCTCACGCAGACGATCGCCCGACAGCTTGAGCGCTTTCAGGTCGGCGAGCTTGCGGCTGGCATCTGCGGGCCGCTTGGTTCTGGCGTATAGCAGGGCGAGTTCGATGTGTGCCTGAATCTGTTTCGGGTCGAGCTGCAACGCCTTGGTGAGGCTCTGCTCGGCACTGGCGGCACGGTTGTCGTTGGCTTGCGCCCGTGCCAGGTAGATCAGGGCATTGATGTCGTTCGGCGCTGCCGCGCTCCATTGGGTCAGCGCGGTCACGGCGGCGGCCCGATCGCCGCCGGTCAATTCGGCAAGACCAAGGGTGCGCAATATATCGCGGTCATTCGGTGCAATGTTTCTGGCTTTGCGGGCATAGTCGAGCGCTTGTGCGGTATTTCCCGCCTGGGCATGCATTTGCGCCAGCATCAGCACCGGCTGCAGTGCATGGGGGTTGGCCTTGACCGCGCGCAGCAGCAAGGGCTCGACCTGGTTTGCGTTCTCGCCGGCCTGCAGGCCGACTTCGGCTCGCCCGACCAACAGGGCGCTATTGTCGGGTTGCCGCTTCAGCAGGGTATCGAAGCGGCCGGTGGCGGCCTCGGCCTTGCCTGACTGCAGGTCGAGCTTGGCCAGGTTGACCAGGGCGGGGAGATGGTCCGGCTTGATGTCCAGCGCCTTGCCAAATTCGGCGCGCGCGGCATCCCATTTTTGCTGCTGCGCCAGGGCCACGCCCAGCAGATTGTGCGGAAGCGGGTGGTCGGGCGTGTCCGACACGAGGCCGCGGGCCAGTTGTTCGGCCTCCGCCGTTCGCCGGTTCTGGATGGCTTGAATGACCTTGACCAGTACCCGTGTCTGGAGAGCTGCCTTGCTGTCGTTCGAGAAGGTGGCAAGCGCCGCGCTGGTGTCGCCTGCCGCGACGCGCGAGAAAGCGAGCGAACGCTGGACGCGGGCATTGTCCGGGGCGAGCTTTGCCGCATACTGCAGGACGGAGATGGCCTGCTGGTCATCACCCGCACTCAGCATCGCCTCGCCAGCCAGCGTGTATAGCGGCACCGAATAGGGCGCGGCCAGCAGGGCGGGCTTCAGCGTGTCGACGGCCTGCTGCGGCTCGTGCATCATCATTTGCGCCTGCGCCAGCAGCATGCGGGTGTAGGTGTTGCCGGGCTCGATATTGAGCGCCTGCTGGAAGTAGCCGGAGGCCGTTGTGGCCGCTTGGTCGGCGAGCTCGATCTGCCCGGCCAGGGTGATGGCCGGGACGGACTGCGTCAGTTGCTGGTTCGCCTTGGCGATCTGCTTTCTGGCGTCAGCCAGCTTGTTTTCCCTGAACAGGATGATGGCGGCCAGATAGTCGTTCATGCCGTCTGCCTTGATATACGGCTTCGCCTTGTCGGCCTCGGCACGCGCCTCGCTATAGCGCTTGGCAACGGCAAGCAGATCGACCAGCCGCACATAGGCACTGATCTCCTTGGGGTTGTACTTGAGCAGGTTGCGGTAGCTGTTGATGGCCTCGTCGCTCTGTTGCAGCATCGTGTAGACATCGGCCCGCACGCTCCAGGCTTCGGCGTTGTCCGGGTGCTGTGCCAGTACGTCGTTGATGAGCTTCAGCGTCTTGTCGACGTTACCGCGCAACAATTCGACCTGAGCCAGGCCGATGCTGGCCGGGCCTTTGCTCGCCGGCGTTGCCTGGGCGCGTTTGAACAGTTGCTCCGCTTGGTCGGCATCGCCCTGCATCAACAATGCCCGGCCACGATAGACCTGCGATGCCGCATCCAGCGTGCCGCTACCCGCCGCCAGCTCGGTTTCCTCGATGAGCTGCTGGAAGGACTTCTGCTCGAATAGGGTCTGGCACAACAAGGGGAGGACCTGCTGCTGATCCGCACCGAGCTGGAAGGCCCGTCTGAGCTGCTTCTCCGCATCGTTTGCCTGGCCGTTGGCGAGCAGGCTGCGGGCCAGCAGGATGCGGGTGTCTGCATTTCGCGGCTGCATGTCGACCGCGGCCTTCAGCTCCACCAGGGCTGTTGCATGCGCGCCCTGCGCCGTGGCCTGGGCTGCCTCGGCAAGCAATTCGTCGTAAGTCGGGACATGCTGGCTGCAGGCTGCAATCAGCAGGCTGGCCGCCACTGCCAACAGGCTTTGTTTGTGCCTGAACGCGGAGCCGCTGCGGTGCTGGTGGAGTGGGGGGCGGGGAAGAGGCATATAAGCTGCGTGACTCGGTATGTATCGGTTGTGTGTCGGCTGTCCACGCCCCAGGGGCAGTGTCGCCGACGGAAATATTGCGCCCTGGCTTAGGTCGATTGACGGGCTGGTATTGCCCTGATCAGGCAGCATAGCACGCAAGATATGCAAACATTCTATTTGGCCGACGAGATGTATTGCCAGGATGGATGCCCGTTCGGCATCAGGCCGTCTGGCGCCGAGTGCCAAAATGTCGAAAGGCCACCATCGGTGGCCTTTCTGAGTGTTACTGCCGTTGCCGGTGAATGGCTTAGTGCTTCGTCCGCTTGCGGGCGCCGACCGCGGTCAGGGTCAGCAGGCCCAGTGCGAAGAGCGCGATTGAGGTCGGCTCGGGGACCTTGGTGGCGGTGAAGCTGCTCATCTTGAAGTAGTCATTGTTACCAGAGGCCAGGGCGCCGGAAACCAGCAGATAGCGCGAATTGCTCAAACCGGTGATGGCGTTGCTGGTGCCATTCGTGGTGTCGTTGAAGACCTTGGTGTTGGTCGACGTGAAGCCAAGCGAGGCAAGCGTCGAGGCCGTGCAGGTGCCGCTGCAGGCGGTGGTCAGGTCGAGGCCTGCTGCCAGATTGGAAGCACCGGTCCACATCTGGACATCGGAGTCGTAAGAGGTGCGGTTGGTATTGGTGCCGTAGTCTTGGAAGGCATTCCAGCCGATCTTGAACGAGTTCATCGCGTAAACGCTGTCGAACTCGAGCAGCAGGTAGTCCTGACGGGTGTTGTTGTCCAGTGCGTGCTGCGGTGCGGTGGTGCAGGTTTCGCCGTTGCTGCACACGGCCAGACCGCCGCTGTAGACGTCGGTTTGCGCCTTGGCCAGATTGCCGGTCGGCGCGCCGCTGCTTTGCGCCGCGTAGTAGGAGCTGGCCTTGATCCAGCTCGTGCCGTTGGTGAACTTCCAGCTATTGCCCGCACCGCTGCTGGTTTGGGTTTTCGTTGTGCTGGTCGTGGTCAGGTCCCATGTGACTGGCAAATTTGCCGACAGGGCGGGCAGCGCTCCGGCCAAGCCAAATGCCAGCGCCGTAATCTGAACGAGGTGGAGAGGTTTCATCGTCGATAATCCCAGAGATGTTCCGAATTCTGTAAGCCGTCCCGGCTTCTAGCCTTGAACTGGCGGGGCAAGCGATGCAATGACCTTGGCTGGATGTTGACTGAGCGTTCAGGTCTTCAAAGTGGCATTCCGTTTTCTTGCCGCTATTTAAGTTACTGAGTAAGCAATTTACATGCCGGAGTGCGCATGACAGTGATATAAAAGGCTTTCCGCCGGATTTGCTGCAACCGTTTCCCCGTATGTGTAAAAATATTCGACACATTCTTTGGGCTGGATGTTCATGCTTGCGCAGCAAGTGGCATCTTCATGCCCCATATGCTCATGCTCGCTGTTTGCAGCCGCGCGACCGGCGCCGCATGGCAAACGGGACGATTGCCGGTTTCCCGATATATCTATGGTTTCGCAATCATGGCCGGGCTGGCTGCCTGCACCGCCAGTCGGTCGGGCGGAAAACATGCCTGGAAGCAGCTGCCCATGCCCGGCTGGGATTGAATCTCCAGTGTGGCGTGATGGCGTAGCAGGATGTGTTTGACGATGGCCAGGCCCAGACCCGTGCCGCCGGTATCTCGCGAGCGGCCCTTGTCGACGCGGTAGAAGCGCTCGGTCAGGCGAGGGATGTGCTGCGGGTCGATGCCGATACCGGTGTCCGTGACGGAGAATACGGCCCGGCGGTTCTCCGTTTTCCACACCAGCCGGATGTCGCCACCCTCTGGTGTGTAGCGGATCGCATTGCTGACCAGATTGCTGAAGGCGCTGTAGAGTTCGTCGCGATTGCCCAGTACATGGAACTCAGTCGCCAGATCCAGTGTGATGTGGTGGCGATCGGCGCTGATGGTCTGGGCATCGGCGAAGATGCTCTGCAGCATCTGCGGGATATTGACCGGCTCATCGCGTGATTGATTCTGCCCGTTCTCCAGGCGCGACAGGATCAGCAGGTCCTCGACGATGCGCTGCATGCGCTTGGCCTGGTCGAGCATCAGTCGCATGTAGCGCGTCGTGGCGGCCGGATCGGGGTGCTCCAGGTCGAGCAGGGTCTCGAGAAAGCCGCCAATGACGGTGAGTGGCGTGCGCAGCTCGTGCGAGACGTTGGCGACGAAATCGCGCAGGACGGTCTGGACTTTCTCCAGTTGCGTGATGTCGCGGCTGATCAGCAGCTTGCGCGTCGAATCAAACGGCACCAGCTGGACGGACAGCAACAGCTCCTGGCTGCGACTGGGACGGAAGTTCAGCGGGTGGGCGTAATCGAGTGCGTGCAGGTATTCGACGAAATCGGGATTACGCACCAAGTAGCTGATCTGCTGGCCGATGTCCTGGCGCCGATCGAGGCCGAAGTGACGCATCGCTACCGGGTTGCACCATTCGATGCGGTCCTTCTCGTTGAGCACCACCACACCATCCGGCATGGCTTCGCCGGCGCTGATGAAGCGGTCGAGCGCGGATGACAGCTTCTGCTGGCTGCGAAACTGGGTGCGGACCATCTGGTAGAGCCGATGGTAGACCGCCTCCCAGGTGCCGAAGCTCTCCGGCACCTGCTCCATGGTCGGATTTTTCAACCAGGCGTGCAGCTTGCCAAGCTGACGCACATGAAACGCCAGGATCAGCAGCAGCAATGCGATGAAGGCCAGGGCCGTGCCCAGCGGGCCATGCCATGGCCAGGCCATGAGTGATAGCGCCAACGCTACGGCGAGCGCTATCAGAGTACGACTGTAAAAACCCAGCAAGATATAACGTTCCAGTCGTCGAATGCCGAAATTATCTCATGCAGCGTGTTGCAATCATGCCTGCGCCGAAAAACGGTAGCCCGCACCGCGCACGGTCTGGATCAGATCCGCATGGTTGGAGGGCTCCAGCGCGCCGCGTAGACGGCGGATGTGGACGTCGACGGTGCGTTCCTCGACGAATACATGGTCGCCCCATACATGGTCGAGTAATTGCGAGCGCGAGTGCACGCGTTCCGAGTGTGTCATGAAAAAATGCAGCAGCCGGAATTCGGTCGGGCCCAAGTCGAGCGACTGGCCATCCGCCGTGACGCGATGGGTGGCGGGGTCGAGCCGCAGCCCCTTGACCTCGACCGCGTCGTCCGTCATTTGCGGCGCGCGGCGGCGCAACACCGCCTTGATGCGGGCTTGCAGCTCGCGCGGGCTGAACGGCTTGGTGATGTAGTCGTCAGCGCCGCTGTCGAGGCCCTGGATCTTGTCGTGCTCTTCCGAGCGCGCGGTCAGCATGATGACCGGGACCTGTTTGGTGCGCTCGTCGGCGCGCAGGCGCTTGGCGAAATCGATGCCGGACAGGCCTGGCAGCATCCAGTCGAGCAGCACGAGATCGGGCAGTGCGCTCTTGACGTAGTTGAGGCCCTGTTCTGCTGATTCCGCCCGCAGCACGTGATGGCCGGCCTGCTCGAGATTGAAGGCAATCAGTTCCTGTATCGCCGGCTCGTCTTCGACAAGCAGAATATTTGCGGCCATGAATCGTGTCCCTTAACAATTTTTGTGTTGCAAGGATAGGTAAGCAATATTACATAAAAATGACAACTCCATTGGCTTGCCCGGGCGCCTCTACTGCGCGCTGACCTGGGTTTTGGTAACATGCTGGAGTTTGTTTCCCCGGAGCCGCCTGATGGCTGGCCTGTCTGCGCATTCCCCCATCCCCACCGAGATCCGGTTGCACCAGCGTTCGCGCGTGCTGGAGCTGAGTTTCAGCGACGGCGCGCGATTCGAGCTGTCGTGCGAGTACCTGCGCGTGTTCTCGCCATCCGCCGAGGTACGCGGGCATTCGCCGGCGCAGGCGAAGCTGCAGACGGGCAAGCGCAATGTGCAGATCGCCGCGATCGAGCCGGTCGGCAACTATGCGGTGAAGCTGGTGTTTGACGATGGGCACGATTCGGGCCTGTATTCCTGGGATTATCTATACGAGCTCGGCATCAAGCACGAGCAGAATTGGCAGCAATATCTGGCGCAGCTCGAGGCTGCCGGCGCGAGCAGGGAGTAAGCGATGGACAACAAGACCCACTTTGGTTACGAAACCGTCAACGAATCGGAAAAGGCGCGCAAGGTCGCGGGCGTGTTCCACTCGGTGGCGCAGAAATACGATGTGATGAACGATCTGATGTCGGGCGGCCTGCACCGCCTGTGGAAGATCTTCGCCATTGAGCAGTCCGGCGTGCGCGAAGGCGCGCGGGTGCTCGACATCGCGGGCGGTACGGGCGATTTGTCCTATGCCTTCAGCAAGAAGGTCGGCAAGACGGGCCAGGTTTGGCTCACCGACATCAACAGCTCCATGCTCGGCGTTGGGCGCGACCGCATGCTCGACCGCGGGGTGATCATGCCGGTCGCCCAATGCGATGCCGAGAAGCTGCCGTTCCCCAACGACTATTTCGATTGCGTCACGGTGGCCTTCGGCCTGCGCAACATGACGCACAAGGATGCCGCACTGCGCGAGATGCACCGTGTGGTGAAGCCTGGCGGGCGCCTCTTGGTACTGGAATTCTCCAAGGTGTGGAAGCCGTTGTCGCCGCTATATGACCTGTACTCGTTCAAGGCGCTGCCGCTGATGGGCAAGCTCATCACCCAGGATGCCGACAGCTACCGCTATCTGGCCGAGTCGATCCGCATGCACCCGGGGCAGGAAGAGCTCAAGCAGATGATGCTCGATGCCGGCTTCGATCGTGTCGACTACCACAATATGACGGCAGGCGTGGTTGCCCTGCACAAGGGTTTCAAGTTCTGAGCTGAGAACGGCGGGCAAAGGGGGCGAGATGACGGGGATTCATGATCTTTGGGCGTTTGTGTTGGCCGGCATCGCCGTCAACCTGCTGCCGGGGCCCGACAGCATGTACGTGGTCGGCCGCAGCCTGGCACAGGGGCGCGGGGCCGGCGTGTTGTCCGCGCTCGGTATTGCGGTGGGGTGCCTGGTCCACATCGTGTTCGCCGCGCTCGGCCTGTCCGCGTTGCTCGCTCAGTCCGCGTTTGCCTTCGATGTGGTCAAGTACATTGGGGCCGCCTACCTGCTCTACCTCGGTATCACCATGGCCCGCAGTCGTGAGCATAAGCGCGCCGCCCCGGTTGACGCCGGCACGGCCTACCTGCGCGTGTTCACGCAGGGCCTGCTGACCAATGTGTTCAATCCCAAGGTGGCCCTGTTCTTCCTGGCCTTCCTGCCGCAATTTGTCGATCATCAGGCCGGTGTACTGCCTTTCTTCATGCTCGGCCTGCTGTTCAATACCACCGGCACCATGTGGAATCTTTTCCTGGCCTGGAGTGCCGCCAGTGTCGCGCAGCGTTTCCAGCGCAATCAGCGTTTCTCGATGTGGCTCAATCGCGCCACCGGCATCCTGTTTGTCGCGCTGGGGCTCAACCTGCTGCGTGCCAGGCTGTCGCCGGGTGTTAACTGATGCTGATTCTGCTGATCAACCACCTATTGGCACAGCAAGGCCAGTTGCGCAGGGAATTGGCAAGATTCGAAGGCAAGGTTGCCGAGATCGTCGCCTTGCCGGTCTCCGCGCGTTTCCAGATCCAGCCGGACGGCCTGCTGGTGTCTTCTGCCGAGGCGCCACTGACCACGCTGCGTTTCTCGCCGTCGCTGTTGCCGAGGTTGGCCCTGCGCGATGAAGCTGCCTACCGGGAAATCGTGGTGGACGGCGATGCGTTACTGGGCGCGGAGATCGGCAAGCTGCTGAGAAACCTGCGCTGGGATGCCGCAGAAGACATGTCGCGCTTGTTTGGCGACGTCGTCACGCATCGCCTGACGCGTGCCGGTGCCACTCTATTTGGCGCCTGCGGCGAGTTGTTGCAACGTCTGGCCAGCCAGTACGCCGAACATTGGACGCAGGAGCGCCCATTGCTGGCCAAGCCCGACGGCGTCGCTCAATACCTGCAAGAGGTCGATCACCTGCGCGATGCGGTGGAGCGGCTGGAAAAACGTCTGGCCCACCTCGAAAACCGCTCCCACGAGCTACCGTCCCGCCACTGATCATCTCTCATGTTCCTGCTTCGCCTGCTGAAAATCCTGCGTGTGCTGTTCGCCTATGGGCTCGACGAGTTCCTGCTCGGGCATCGGCGCCTGAAGCCCGTGCGCATCGTACTGCGCACCTTGCTGTTCTGGCGCGATCTGTCCGCCCCGCGCGGGGTCAGGCTGAGACGTGCGCTGGAGCGCCTGGGGCCGATCTTCGTCAAGTTCGGACAGGTGTTGTCGACACGCCGCGACATCCTGCCGGATGACATCGCGGACGAACTGGCACGCCTGCAGGACAAGGTGCCGCCTTTCGACAGCCGGCTTGCCCGAGAGGTGCTGCGGCGCAATCTCGGGGCGACGCCAGAACAGATTTTCCAGCGTTTCGACGATCAACCCGTGGCCAGCGCATCGGTGGCCCAGGTGCATTACGCGGTGTTGCCGAATGGGCATGAGGTAGCAGTCAAAATCCTGCGGCCCGGCATTTTGTCCGTCATCGACCAGGATCTCGCGCTGATGCGCATCTTCGCCGGCCTGGTGGAACGTGCATCGAGCGACGGCAAGCGCTTGCGCCCGCGCGAAGTGGTGGCCGAGTTCGACAAATACCTGCATGACGAACTCGACCTGATGCGCGAGGCGGCCAACGCGAGCCAGCTCCGGCGCAACTTCACCAACTCGCCCATGCTGATCGTGCCCGAGGTGCACTGGGACTATTGCTCGCGTGAAGTGATGGTGCTCGAGTGGATGCGCGGCACGCCGATCAGCCAGATCGAGCGTTTGCGCAGCGAGGGTATCGATCTCAAGCGGCTCGGCCGCTACGGTGTGGAGATTTTCTTCACCCAGGTGTTCCGCGACGGCTTCTTCCACGCCGACATGCACCCCGGCAATATCTTCGTGGCGCCGGACGGCCGTTACATCGCGCTCGACTTCGGCATCGTCGGCACGCTCACCGATTTCGACAAGCACTATCTGGCGGTCAACTTCCTCGCTTTCTTCAACCGCGACTACAAGCGCGTGGCCACGGCGCACATCGAGTCGGGTTGGGTGCCGGCAGAGACGCGAGCAGAGGAGCTCGAAGCGGCCGTGCGCACGGTATGTGAGCCGATTTTTGACCGGCCCTTGTCTGAAATCTCGTTCGGGCAGGTGCTGTTGCGCCTGTTCGAAACCTCCCGCCGTTTCAATGTTGAAGTCCAGCCGCAGCTGGTGCTGCTGCAAAAGACGCTACTCAACATCGAAGGCCTGGGCCGCCAGCTCGACCCCGATCTCGATCTGTGGGAAACCGCCAAGCCTTTCCTCGAACGCTGGATGCACGAACAGTTCGGCATGGCGGCACTGGTGCGCAATTTCAAGCGCGAAGTGCCGCAGTTCGCCGCGCTGATCCCGGAGCTGCCGCGCCGTCTGCACGAGGCCCTGTCGGCGGATCGCTCCGAGATGATGACCCAGGCTTATGTGCAGCTGATGCGCGAGCAAAAACGGCAGAACTTTCTGCTCGCCTTGATTGTCATTCTCCTCGCTGCCTTGTTGCTGACTAGGCTCTGAATCTCTCTGTATATCCGCAGAAAAAGATGCCGCACAACAACGGTCGGTGCCTGTACATTAGAGTTTAATCATACGATTCAATCGTTTGTATTCGATTTTTGGTTGAATTAGTGTTTTGACTTTAATATGATGCTGGTATTTTAGAGCGCGCGTTCGGCACCCCGGCCGATATGCAAAGCGCGGCAAATAGAGGAGCGGGAGCTATGAGAACGATCGGAAAGATGTTGCTGCCGGCCATGTTGGCGGCATTGCTGGCGCAGCCGGCCTGGGCTGATCTGGATTCCGGGCTCAAGGCCTACAAGTCGCAGAAGTACGATGTGGCCATGAAGGAATTCAAGACGTTGGCCAAGCATGGCAACGCGCAAGCCCAGAAATATATTGGTTTCATGTACCTGCAAGGGTTCGGCGTCAAGGCTGATGCGGTGCAGGCTGCGGCGTGGTTCCGGCAGTCGGCCGAGCTCGGCGACGCCGAGGCACAGCAGAACCTGGGCTGGCTGTATCGCGTCGGCAACGGCGTGCCGCAAGACCTGGAAAAGGCCTTCGAGTGGTTCAAGAAGTCGGCCGATCAGGGCAATGCCAGTGCCCAGACCAACGTCGGGTTCATGTACTACACCGGGCAGGGCACGAAGCAGGACTATGTTCAGGCGCTGGAAGCCTTCAAGAAGGCGGCCGCAGCCGGCGACCTGATGGCGATCAACAATGTTGGCGGCATGTATCAGGAGGGACAGGGGGTTGCACAGAACTACACCGAAGCCTTGCGCTGGTACACCCTTGCTGCTGACAAGGGGCAGGCACTCGCCATGTACAACCTCGGCGAGTTCTATGAAAAGGGCTGGGGCGTTCCCAAGAGCTCGCTGAACGCGCTCAAGTGGTACCGCAAGGCTGCCGAGTCCGGCAACGAGCAGGCGATGGAGCGTCTGGGTGCCGTCTACGAAAATGGCGAGTTCGGAGAAAAGGCCGATTCCAGCCAGGCCCAGCAGTGGTATGACAAGGCTCAGGCCGCACGCAGCAATCGCTGAGCGAGCCCGCAACGAAGCAAGGCGCCGTATGATGCGGCGCCTTGTTTTTTGGGGCGGGGCCTGTTTGCCAATGTTTGCTAGAATGCCGCTCGCAACCGAATCCCGCTGCGCTTGGCAAGGACACCTCATGATCGCTCGCTGGTTTGCTGTACTGGCATGCTTTGCCGGACAATCTTCCGCCAACGACACCCTGCACCTCTATAACTGGAACAATTACCTGGCGCCGCAGACGGTCAAGCGCTTCGAGACCGAGTGTGGCTGCAAGGTCATCCAGGACTACTATGCGAGCATGGGCGAGATGCAGGCCAAGCTCGACGCCAAGATCAAGCGTTACGACGTGCTTGTGCCCAGTGCCTACGTGATCGGCGACCTGATCAGTGCCGGCTATCTGCAGCCACTCGACAAGAAGCAATTGCCGCAATGGCGCAATCTGCAGAGTTCCTGGCTCAACCCGGAGTATGACGCGGGTAATCGCTATACGGTGCCGTATTCCTACACCCAGACGGTCATCGGCTACAACGAGGCCAAGCTGAAGGAGGCGGGCATCGAGGTTGCACCATCATGGGCCATGGTGTTCGAGCCTGGGCGGTTGGCGCCGCTCAAGGGCCGGGTGTCGGTGCTCGACGATTCGCGCGAGGTGTTCGCCGCCGCTTTGCGTTATCTTGGCTACTCGGCCAACGATACCAGTGAAGCGCATTGGCACGAGGCCCAGCAGGTGATCCTGAAGGCTAGGCCGTATTGGGCCGGGTTCGATGCCTCGAACTACATCAGCAGGCTGGCCAGCGGCCGGGTCTGGCTGGTGCTTGGCTATTCCAACGATATCGTGCAGGCCGGGCTGAAGGCCGGTGATGGCCATGTCGTGCGCGCCCTGGTGCCAAAGGAAGGCGCAAACCAGTCGCTCGATAGCATGGTGATCATGAGCAACGCGCCGCGCCCCGATCTGGCCCATCGCTTCATCAACTTCATACTCGAAGGCCGCAATTCGGCCGAGTTGACCAATCTGGCCGGTGCCAGCAACCCGAATGCGGCTGCCATGCCGTTCGTGAATAAAGGCCTGGCGCGGGATCCCGCTGTCTTCCCGGACAGCGCGACATCCGCTAAGCTGGAAGGGTTGAAGCCGCTGGATGCCCGAACGGGGCGCCTGATGGCAAGGTTGTGGGCGGAGATCCGCGCCCGCTGAGTGCGCCGTTCAGGCGCTTGCCGCCGAGACCCGGTGGCACATCGTTTTCCGCAGCGTTGGCCCGTCGGCCCAGAGACGCAGCCTATTTCACATGCCCTGGCAAACGCCTATTTCACTACTTGGCCGTGATCTGCCACGGTCCTATCTGTCGCGCCACTTTGCGTGGCTTTACCTGCTGGTGATCGTCACCGTCAGCCTGTACCCGTTCAGTGGTTGGAGCTGGCCACCGATCCCCATCCTGGCCTATCTGTGGTTCCCCGCACCTTACTACCAGGCGCAGGTGGACGACGTGCTCAATGTGCTGGCCTATATCCCGTTTGGCGCGGCGCTATGGGGGCCGCTGCGCACGCGTCTCGGGGGCTTTCTGGCGGTGCTGGCGGCTACGCTGCTGGGGGGCGCGTTGAGCTTCGGTATGGAGACGCTGCAGGTCTTTCTGCCCAGCCGCGTGGCCTCCAATCTCGACATCCTGCACAACACCGTGGGCACGGCCATCGGCGGCTTGTTCTCGTGGACGCTGGGGTCACGCTACTTCATGCGGCAAGCGTCGCTGTTGCGCCATCACTGGTTTGTCGATGGCGGGTGGGCGGATTTCGGGCTGGCGCTGCTGGTGATCTGGTTCGTCACCCAGCTCGACCCGTCCATCCCGCTGTTCGGCGTGGTGGCGAGGCCGCAGGGGCTGCCGCAGCCTTTCGAGTCGCCGATCGACGATCCGTCGATGTTCCTGCGTTTTCTCGAGGCGGCGGACGCCATGTTCAACCTTCTGGTTGTCACCTTGCTGGTCTCGCTGCTGCTCGAACAGCGGCGCTATCTGTGGCAGCTGATCGGGCTCGTGGTCGGGCTGGCGATCCTGGTGAAGCTGACCACCGCGGGGATGCTGCTGAAGCCCATCGTCTTCTTCCAGTGGCTCAACTGGCGCACGTTGCTGGGGATCAGTGTTGGCTTGCTGCTGCTGCCGCTGCTGCTGTCGCTGACCATTGTTGCCCAGGCTACCGTCTGTGCCGCAGCGCTCGCCGTGAGTGTGCTGGTGGACTGGTTGTGGCCGTTGCAGGCCAGCCCCAATGCGGCATTGGTGCTGTTCAAGTGGCGCTCGGTGCAGCTCAGCAATTTCAACGGCATGTCGCACACCATGGCTGATCTTTGGCCGTGGCTGATGCTGATCTTCCTGGTTGGCTTTGCCGCCACACACACGCAGCGAGCCCACCGCACCTGGTTCTAGCCAACGGCGCTGGCTCAGTCCTCGGCGACGTTGACCTGCAGGGCCACATCCGGGTTGACGAAGCGCTTGCCGGCCTTGAGCTCCTCGTACATCTCGGGGTTGCCCCATTCGGTACGCACCTGCTCGGAAAACTCGATAGCCGTCAGGCTGATCTCGCCCATGCGCGGGTTGTAGGCGTCGTGCCGGAAGCATTGCGCATAGCCGGTCTCGGTTTCATGCACGATGACCGAGTGGAGCAGGATGTCGTCCGGCTCGCCGTTGCGCATCTCCGTGTTCTTGAGGATGGCGTCGATCAGCACGAAGAACAGGCGCGAGAACTGCTCGGCCGATGGCGAGACGGGGATGGCGATCCAGCGCGCGGAGAATTGCTTGCAATAGTCGATGTAGACCGCGTCATCGCGATCCCAGAAGGCAATGGCGTGGTCGAAAGCATCGACGACGTCACGGATGGTGCCCTTCATCAGGCCGAAGTCGTAGACCATCTGCCCGTGGTCGAGTGCGTTTGCCTCGAGCAACACTTCAACCTTGTAGCTGTGGCCGTGTATCGAGCGCCGGCAGCGATCCGAGCTGCAATTGCGGACGATATGGGCGTTCTCGAACTTGAACAGTTTACGGATCAGCATGGCAGAGTATCGCTAAAACAAGGCCTTGGGTTTTATCACTAATCGCCGGGGCGCGCCAGCCCTGGCAGGCGGTGCAGCTCGGCCAGGCGGCGGATGTGCCAGTCCACGCCCGCCGGGAGCGATACGCCGGGCCCCAGCCAGACTGTCCGCATGCCGAGCCGCTTGGCCGTGCGCAGGTTGTCGAGCGAATCCTCGACCATGATGCAGTCGCGCGGTTTCAGGCGAAAGTCGTGGATGATCTGGCGAAAGCCGAGCGGATCGGGCTTGGGGCGAAAGCGCACGCGCTCGAGGTGGACAATGCCGTCAAACAGCCGGGCAATGCCCAGCCCTGCGAGGACGGCCTCGGCATAGTGGCGCGGGCCATTGGTGAACAGTATCTTGGTGCCGGCAAGCCGGGCGAGCTGATGCTTAAGTGTCGGGTCTGCAACCAGCATGCCGGCCAGATTGGGGAACTGGTGGGTGTGCCAGAGAAAATGATCGGGATTGGTGCCGTGGTGCCGCATCAGCCCGGACAGGGTTGCGCCGTAGCGGCGCCAGTAATCCTCGCGCAGCTGGTTCGCTGCTGCCTCGTCGAGTTTCAGCGTCTCTACCAGGTAGGCGGTCATCGTCCGGTTGATGTGCGGAAACACGTGGGGATTGGCGTCATGCAGGGTGTTGTCGAGGTCGAAAATCCAGGTCGGGTTCAATCCGTGCTTTCAAGTAAAAGGCCCGCTTACGCGGGCCGTGCATCGGGTCGGGGTGCCGGTTACTGATAGATGTAGTGTGCGAGCTGCTGGATCACGAATTCCTTCTCCGCGATCTGCGAACGGACCAGATCAGTTATCGAGAGCACCCCGATCACTCGCTCGCCTTCCACGACCGGCAAGTGGCGGAAGCGTTTTTCCGACATCAGCGCCATGCATTCGTCCACGGTATGCTCGGGGCGCGCGCAGATTACGCGTGCGGTCATGATGTCGCGAATCGGCGTCGAGGCCGACGTCTTGCCCTGCAGTACGACCTTGCGGGCATAGTCGCGCTCGGAAAAGATGCCGACCAGCTTGTCGCCATCCATGACCAGAAGCGCGCCGATATCCTTTTCTGCCATCAGCTGCAGCGCCTGATACACGGTGGTATCCGGCGTGACCGAGAATATGCCCTGGCGGTGTTTGCCTTGCAGCAACTGGCGTGCTGTTTCCATCTGCCTTTCCCTCCTCATGATCCGGTTTTCTCCAGATTTCACTATAGGCAAGGCAGGCCAGAAAACCAGCCAGGGCGTGCGCTTTTTACTCGGCGCGGATCAGCGTGCCGACGCCTTCGTCGGTCAGGATTTCCAGCAGCAGGGCATGCTCGACACGGCCATCGATGATCTGTACGGTGTTGACGCCATTGCGCACGGCATCCAGGCAGGAGGCGAGCTTTGGCAGCATGCCGCCGGAGATCGTGCCGTCCTTCACCAGCGCGTGGATCTTGCTCTCGGTCAGGCCGGTCAGCAGGTTGCCCTGCTTGTCGAGCACGCCTGGCGTGTTGGTGAGCAGCACCAGTTTTTCGGCGCCGAGCGTTTCGGCCAGCTTGCCGGCGACCAGGTCCGCGTTGATGTTGTAGGCTTCGCCGTTCTCGCCGACGCCGATCGGCGCGATGACGGGAATGAAGTCGCGGGTGTCGAGCAGGGCCACGAGCTCCGGGTCGATGCTGACGACTTCGCCCACTTGGCCGATGTCGATCTGCTCCTCGTCGCTATCGCCCTTCAGGAACATCTTCTTCGCCTTGATGAAGCCGCCGTCCTTGCCCGTCAGGCCGACAGCCCGGCCACCGTGCTGGTTGATCAGGTTGACGATTTCCTTGTTGACGAGGCCGCCGAGCACCATCTCCACGATGTCCATCGTCTCGCGGTCGGTCACGCGCATGCCTTGGATGAATTCGCCCTGCTTGCCGACGCGGGTCAGCAGGTCGTTGATCTGCGGGCCGCCGCCGTGCACCACGACCGGGTTCATGCCGACCAGCTTGAGCATCACCACGTCCTGCGCAAAGCTGGTTTTCAGGTGGTCGTCCGTCATCGCGTTGCCGCCGTACTTGATTACGATGGTCTTGTCGTAGAACTGGCGGATGTACGGCATGGCCGTGGTCAGGATGTCGGCCTTGGTGCGGGCCGTGCTCTGGGTGATCGTCATTAGGTGTCTCCGGCAGGAAGGGCGGGCGCGCCAGCGCCCATGTCGCTGCGGATTTTACACGTTTCCCCGCACGCTTCGTCGAAACGGTTGACAACTAGAGTTTGTACTCTTAAATTGATAAATGAATGTTCATTTATTAAATTTGGTGAAGCGTATATGGTAGAGTTGCCGTCGACTACCCGCTGGACGAGGCGCAAGGAGGCCCGCCCCAACGAGATTCTCGAGGCGGCGCTGGACTTGTTTGTCGAGCGCGGCTATGCGGGCACCAAGATGGAGGAGATTGCCAAGCGTGCCGGTGTGACGCGCGGTACCCCTTACCTGTATTTTGCCAACAAGGAAGAGCTGTTCAAGGCGGTCATCAGCGAAGGCATGCTGCCGAGCATCGAGGTGGGGGAGGGCATGTTGCGCGAATTCACCGGCTCCGCCATGGATCTGATCGAACAGACCTTGAATTTCTGGTGGGCCGCTGTCGGCAAGACCCGGCTGGCCGGCATCACCAAGCTGATCGTCGCCGAGGCGTGCAACTTCCCCGACATCGCGCGCTTTTATTGCGAAGAAGTGGTGCGGCGCGGTGAAGCACTGGTGGCTGGTGCGATCGACTATGGCATCCGGCGCGGGGAATTCCGGGCGCTCGATGTCGAATACACGATGAAGGTCGTCATCGGCCCGGTGCTGATGGCGATGATCTGGCAGCATTCCGTCGGTGCCTGCGTCAACGAGGCGTTCGACGAGGAGCGTTTCCTTCGTACCTATATGGAGCTGCTGCGGCACGGGCTGCTTCGCAATGAACAACACCCCCCCATCTAGAGGACTGGCTATGCGCCCTTTTGGAATGAGCATGACACTGCTGCTGTTTACCGGCCTGCTGCTGGCCGGCTGCCAGCCGGCGCAGGAAAAGCAGGAAGCCGTGCGCCCGGTGAAGAGCACCGTTGTGCGCGTGGCGCCGATCTCCGAGGGCGCCAGCTACTCGGGTGAGATCCGCGCGCGCTACGAGACGCCGCTGGGGTTCCGTGTGGCTGGCAAGATCTCGGCCCGCCTGGTGCAGGTGGGCGATCTGGTCAAGGCCGGGCAGGCGCTGGCGCGTCTTGACCCGCAGGATCTACAGCTCGGTGTCCAGGCCATGCGGGCACAGCTCGACGCGGCCAAGGCGGATTACGAAAAGGCCAAGTCGGACCTCGACCGCTACGCCCACCTGCTCGATCGCAAGTTCATCAGCGCGGCCGAGTTCGACCAGCGGCGCCTGTCCTACGATGCGGCCCGCTCGCGCTACGAGCAGGCGGCGGCGCAGTACAACCTCAACGCCAACCAGGCCTCGTACAGCGTGCTGACGGCCGATCGCGACGGTGTGGTGACGGCGGTGGATGCCCAGCTCGGGCAGGTCGTGGCGGCGGGCCAGCCGGTGGTGCGCGTGGCGCGCCTAGACGAGAAGGAGGTGCTGGTCAATGTGCCGGAATCGCGAGTCGCCGAGCTGCGCGACGCCAAGACGCTGAAAATCTCGTTGTGGGCCGACCCCGGCAAGATTTACGACGGCCGCCTGCGGGAGCTGGCGCCGGATTCCGACCCCGCCACCCGTACCTATGCTGCCCGCGTGTCGTTGCTCAATGCAGACGACTCGGTGCGCCTAGGGATGACGGCCAGCGTGGCGGTCGATCAGGCGGTGCTGGCGACCGGCGTGCGTTTGCCACTGTCGGCGGTATTCCAGCGCGGCGCGCAGGCGCTGGTGTGGTCCATCGACGAGAAGACGCAACGGGTCAGGGCGCTGCCGGTGAAGCTGGGTAAGTACATCGGCAACGACGTGACCGTGCTCGAAGGCCTGCGCGATGGCACCCGCGTGGTCACCGCCGGCGCGACGATGTTGTATGACAACCAGCCGGTCAAGGTTCTGCAAGAGGTCAAGTCGTGAGCAAGTTCAACCTCTCTGAATGGGCGCTGCGCCACCAGTCGCTGGTCAAGTTCTTCATCATCGCGCTGGCCATCGCCGGGCTGTCGTCCTACTTCAAGCTCGGCCAGGCCGAAGACCCCGCCTTTACCTTCCGCACCATGGTGGTGCAGGTCGTGTGGCCTGGCGCCAATGCGCGTGAGATGGAGCAGCAGGTCACCGACCAGATCGAGCGCAAGCTGCAGGAAACGCCCGGGCTCGATTTCCTGCGCAGCTTTTCGCAGCCGGGGCAGGCACAGGTGTTCGTCAACCTGCGCGATGACGTCGACGTCAAGCGGGTACCCGACATCTGGTACCAGGTGCGCAAGAAGGTCGGCGACATCCACTACAAGCTGCCGGAAGGTGTGATCGGTCCATTCTTCAACGATGAATTCGGCGACACCTACGGCAACGTCTATGCATTCACCGCCGAGGGTTTCAGCTACGCCGAGCTGAAGGACTATGTCGACCGCTCGCGCGACATCCTGCTCAAGGTGAAGGATGTCTCCAAGATCAATCTGGTCGGGGTGCAGGATGAGAAGGTGTATGTCGAGATCTCGCCGACCAAGCTGTCGCAACTCGGCATTGACCCGCGCCTGATCATCCAGACCCTGCAGACACAAAACGCCATGACGCCGGCGGGTGACGTGCAGACGTCGACGGACAAGGTGTTTCTGCGCGTGACCGGCGATTTCGCGAGCGAAGAGAGCATCCGCAATATCGGTATCTCGGCGCTGGGCAAGACTTTCCGTCTCGGCGACATCGCCGAGGTGCGCCGCGGCTACGCCGATCCGCCCAACCCGCGCATGCGCTTCAACAGCAAGCCGGCGCTTGGCCTGGCCATCTCGATGCGTCAGGGCGGCAATATCATCGAACTGGGCAAGAACATCGACGCCGCGCTGAATGACATCCGGCAGATCCTGCCCGTCGGCATCGAGGTGCATCGTGTGTCCGACCAGCCGAAGGTGGTCAAGGAGTCGGTCAACGACTTTGTGAAGACGCTGATCGAAGCCGTGGTGATCGTGCTCGCGGTGAGCTTCTGGAGCCTCGGGCTGCGCACCGGCACGGTGGTGGCGATCGCCATCCCGCTGGTGCTGGCGCTTGTCTTCCTGGTCATGGATGTGCTCGGCATCGACTTGCAGAAGATCTCGCTCGGCGCGCTGATCATCGCCTTGGGCCTGCTCGTGGACGATGCGATCATCGCCGTGGAAATGATGGCGCTGAAGATGGAGCAGGGCTGGGACCGCTTCCAGGCGGCGACTTACGCCTATACCTCGACCGCGATGCCGATGCTGACGGGCACGCTGATCACCGTGGCCGGTTTTCTGCCGGTCGGCATGGCCAAGTCGGCGGCGGGCGAGTACACCTACACCATGTTCGCGGTGGTGGCGATTGCGCTGATCGCGTCGTGGATCGTGGCGGTGCTGTTCACCCCCTATATCGGTTTCCACATCCTGCGCATCAAGCCGGTGTCGGGCCACGACGAGCACGAGGTGTACAACCACGGCTTCTATGCACGTTTTCGCTCGGTGGTCAGCTGGTGCGTCGAGCGCCGTAAAACGGTGATCTTCGCCACGGCATTGACCTTTGTCGGCGCGGTGATGGGCTTTGGCCTGGTGCAGCAGCAGTTCTTCCCTGACTCCACGCGGCCCGAGATCGTCGTCGACATGTGGCTCAAGCAGGGCGCCTCGCACCTGGCCACCGAGGCAGAGGTGGCGCGCTTCGAGGCGATGCTGAAGGACGACAAGGACATCGACAATATCGCGACCTATATCGGCGCACCAACACCGCGTTTCGTGCTGGTGCTCGACGAGCAGCCGCCGTCGTCCAAATATGCGCAGGTGATCGTCACCGCGAAGGATGGCAAGGCGCGCGACAGGCTGATCCACAAGATCGACCACCTGTTCAACACGCAATTCCCCGAGGTGCTCGGCCATGCCACGCCGCTGCCGAACGGCCCGCCGGTGGGCTACCCGGTGCAGTTCCGCGTGACGGGCGACAGCCCTGATGAGTTGCGCAAGATTGCGTCGCAGGTGGCCGAGATCATGCGTACCAATCCGCACACTCGCAACGTCAATACGGACTGGGACCCGCCATCCAAGGTCATGCGGCTGGTGATCGACCAGGACAAGGCGCGCGCGCTCGGCGTCAATTCGCAGCAGCTGTCGCAGACGCTGTACGCGATGCTCGATGGCCTGCCGGTCACCCAGCTGCGCGAACGCGACAAGCAGATCGACGTGACCTTGCGCGCCAAGCTCGACGGCGACGGCACGCTGGGCAGCCTCAAGGACATCAACGTCTTTACCGGCAACAACCGCTACGTGCCCTTGTCGCAGATCGCCATCCTGAAGCCGGAGGCGGAGGAGGGCGGTATCTGGCGGCGTGACCGCAGCCCGGTCATCACCGTCCGCGCCGACATCACCGAAGGCATGGAAGCCCCCGACGTCACCAAGCAGATCGACCCCAAGCTCAATGCGCTCAGGGAAAAGTTGCCGTCCGGCTACCATATCGTGGTCGGCGGTGCGCTGGAGTCGAGCGGCAAATCGCAGGCCTCGATCAACGCGGTGATGCCGCTGATGGGGCTGGTGATCCTGACCCTGCTCATGTTGCAGCTGCATAGCTTCTCCCTCACAATGCTGGTCTTGCTGACGGCGCCGCTGGGCATCGTCGGCGTGACGGTGGCGCTGCTGGTGTCCGGTCGGCCATTCGGTTTCGTGGCGATGCTCGGCGTGATTGCGCTGGCGGGCATGATCATGCGCAACTCGGTGATCCTGGTGGACCAGATCCAGCAGGACATCGCGGCAGGTCACCACCCGTGGGAGGCCATCATCGAGTCGGCCGTGCGGCGCTTCCGCCCCATCATGCTGACTGCGCTGGCGGCCATCCTGGGCATGATCCCCTTGTGGAGCAATGTCTTCTGGGGCCCGATGGCCGTGGCGATCACCGGCGGTCTGCTCGTCGCGACGGTGCTGACGCTGCTGTTCCTGCCCGCGCTTTATGCTGCCTGGTTTAAAGTTCAAAAACCCGCTTGAGTTCAAGAATAAAGGATAACCTTCATGACGAAGCTGCCCTCCCGCCTGGCCCACCTCACCGTCGGCGTCGCTCTGGCGCTCACGCTGCCCAAGGTGCTGGCGGCAGATCTGATGTCGTCCTATCACGATGCACAGAAGTACGATTCCCAGCTGGCCGCAGCGCGCTACGCCTATGAAGCCGGCAAGGAAAAGCAGGTGCAGGGGCGTTCGCAATTGCTGCCGCAGGTTGGCGTCGATGCCAACTATAACCATGTGAATGCGGATTTCACGGCGGGCAACCCCGTGCCTGGCGTGCTTGAGAGCAAGAATGCAAGCGGCAATACCTACGGCGCGTCGATCAGCGCCAGGCAGCCGATCTACCGCGCGCAGAACTACACCGCCTACGAGCAGGCCAAGCTCGCTACCCAGGCGTCCGAGCTGCAATATCGCCTGGCGGAGCAGCAACTCATCCTGCGCGTTGCCAAAGCCTATTTCGATGCGCTGCAGGCGCGCGATTCAGTCACGCTGGCAGCCGCCCAGAAGGAGGCCTTCTCGGAGCAGCTGGCACAAGCCAAGAAGCGCTTCCAGGTTGGTGTGGCGACGATTACCGACACCTATGAAGCGCAGTCCCGTTTCGACGCGACGAACGCGCAGGAGATTTTCTCCCGCAACGATCTCGAGGTGAAACTCAACGCCTTGCGCCAGATCACCGGCACGGCCCCGGACTGGCTCGCGTCGCTCGATCCCAAGATGAAGCCCACCCAGGCCGAGCCCAATGCCCTCGATGCCTGGCAGGATATGGCGATCAAGGGCAACCTGGGCCTGCAGGCGCAGCAGCAGGTGCTCGAAATCAGCCGCTACGAGGTGCGCCGCAACCGTGAAGGACATTATCCGACGCTGGATCTGGTCGGCAGCTATGGCGACAAGCGCGATACCAGCGGCGTAGCCCGCAACGGCGGAACGGACGACACCCGTACGGCGACGATCGGCCTGCAATTCAATGTGCCGATCTATACCGGCGATGCCCTGAGCTCGAAGACGCGCGAAGCGGCGGCAAACTACGAGAAGGCCAAGCAGGATACCGAAACCACGCGCCGTTCGATCGAGCAGGACACCAAGGCCGCCTTCCTCGGGGTGACCAGTGGCGCAGCCCAGGTCATCGCGCTCGAACAGGCGCTGGTGTCCGCACAGAGCCAGCTCGACGCCACCAAGACCGGTCAGCAGGTCGGGGTGCGCACCAACGTCGATGTGCTCAACGCGCAGCAGCAGTACTATTCCACCCGTTTTGACCTGCTCAAGGCGCGTTATGCCTACCTGCTGTCCAAGCTCAACCTGGCGTTTGCCGCCGGCAAGCTGAACGAGACGGACCTGGCGGACATCAACAAGCAGCTCGTCAAGAACTGACCGGGCTCGCGCCTTGGCCAGAAAGCCCGGACATGTTCCGGGCTTTTTTATCGCCTGCTATGCTTGGAGCCCGCTGCGGCACGATGTAAGCTGAATTTCCACGGCGCTGGTATGTTCCGCCGCGCTGCGGCAAAGTTAGATGCTTATTGGTCTCGTTGCCTGAGATGTGGATAAACACCGTTACGAGACACCCGACATGTCAAACCCCCTCTGGATGACGCGTCAGCGCCTGGCGCTGGCTGGCGTGATCTTGCTGCTGGCGCTGCTGGTCGTCAGCCCCGTGTCGATGGCATGGGAGCGCATCGCCTATGGCTGGCTTGCAGCCCGCCTTGCGGCCGGTGCGGCCTTGCCTTTTGGCATGGCCGCTTATGGCGCATCGCTATTGCTCGCCCTGGGGTATGGTGCCGCGCTGGCACGGGGGCTGAGCACGTCGACCGCCGCCATTGGTGCGGCCGTGCTGTCCGTCGGCTTGCTGGTGGCCGAAGTGTTGGGTGTGGCGATCGCCGGGGCGTGGCTGCCGCTTGCGAGCGCGGTGATGATGCCGTGGGCCGCGCTGCTTGCGTGGCGGCTGGCGGGGAGTAAGCAGCCTACAAAACGCACAGCGCAGACCGATCACTATCAACGAGGCCTGGCGTTGCAAAGCCAGGGGCGTCTCGACCTCGCGCTCGAAGCCTTCCGGCGAGCCCCCACGACGCCGGGGCTGCTCGATGCGCTGTACCGCCTGGCCGCGCAATTGGAGCGCGACGGCAACAAGGGGCTGGCGCAGACGGTGTTGGCGCACCTGCTGACACTGCGCCCCAATTACCGCGATGTGGCCCAGCGCCTGACCAGGAAAGAGGTTGCCGAGCCGGTGATACAGCCAAGGGCGATGCCGGCGAGGCTCGGCGACTACGCCATCGATGGCCAGCTCGGACGCGGCTCGATGGGCGTGGTCTATCGTGGCCATCATGTGGCCGACGGCAAGCCGGCTGCCATCAAGACCATGGCGCTGGCCGAAGAGTTCGAGGCCGGCGACCTGCCCGATGCGCGCGAGCGCTTCCTGCGCGAGGCCGAGACGGCCGGTGGGCTGCAACACCCGAACATCGTGACGATCTATGGCGCCGGCGAAGATCAATCGCTGGCCTATATCGCGATGGAGCTGCTCGACGGGCACGACCTCAATCGCTATACCAAGCCGGACCAGTTGTTGCCGATCGATACCGCGCTCGAGGTGGCTGCCGCCGTGGCCAGCGCGATCGACTATGCAAACCGCGCCGGGATCGTGCACCGCGACATCAAGCCAGCCAATATCATGTATCTGCCCGCCGGCAGGCAGGTCAAGGTCACGGATTTCGGTGTGGCGCGTGTCACCGATGCCAATCGCACGCGTACCGGCATGGTGCTGGGCACGCCATCCTATATGTCGCCCGAACAGCTGGCCGGGAAAAAGATCGATGGTCGCTCCGATCTGTATTCGCTTGGCGTCACCCTGTACCAGCTGCTCACTGGCCAGCTGCCATTTCAGGGCAACTCGCTGGCCAAGCTGATGTACAGTATCGCCAACGAAAGGCATCGGGACATCAGCGAGCTGCGTCCCGAACTGCCTCGCCCGTTGTGCCGCCTGATCGATCGGGCCCTGGACAAGGCGCCTGACAAACGCTTTCAAACCGGTGCAGAATTTGCGCTGGCAATACAGCAATGCCGAGAGAAACTCGCGAGTAAAGAATGACAATAAAGCTCTCCGATGCGCTCAATATGGTGTGCCAGTCCGACTCCGGGCTCGTGCGCGAACACAATGAAGACGCGGTAACGATCGACCCCGACCATGGTTTCGCCATCCTGGCCGATGGCATGGGGGGCTATAACGCCGGCGAGGTGGCCTCCGGCATGACCGTGGACATCCTGTCGCAGGGCTTGCGGCAGGCGCTGACCCATAGCGAGCCGCACCGGGTCGACTCGGAAAGCGGCCACCCGAACGCGCTGGCCATGCTCGACGGCCAGATTCAGCTGGCCAACGCCGCCGTCTACGAGGCCGCCCAGACCCAGGTCCAATGCGCAGGCATGGGCACCACGCTGGTCGCCGCGCTGTTCTACGACAACCGCCTGCTGGTCGGCCATATTGGCGATTCGCGCTTGTACCGCCTGCGGGCCGATCGTTTCGAGCCCCTGACGCGTGATCACTCGCTGCTGCAGGAGCAGATCGACGCCGGCCTGGTCGACCCGACCGAGGCCCGTTTCGTCGACTACAAGAACCTCGTGACGCGCGCGCTCGGCATTGAGCCGCTGGTTGAAGTCGAGCTCAACGAATACCCGGTCGAGGTCGGCGACCTCTACCTGATGTGCTCGGATGGGCTCAACGACATGATGCGTGACGGGGAAATTGCCGACATCCTCGTCTGCTACCGTTCCGACTTGCGGCAGGCCGCGCAGGAGCTGATTCACGCCGCCAACGATTTCGGCGGGCGCGACAATGTCTCGGTAATCCTGATCGACGTCCGTAGCGCCTTTCCGGGCGGGCAGAAATGGATGCCTCGCCTGTTCAACTGGTTCGGCTCGGGTCGGACAAACTGAAGCCACTGCCGAAAATGGGAAAACTATTGCTGTATTCCGGCACCGAGCTCTTGCAGGATATCCGCCTGGAACGCGGCGAGCTGACCATCGGCCGCCGCCCCGACAACGACATCCGGCTCGACAGCCTGGCCGTCAGCGGCCACCACGCCAAGATCCGGACCATCGGCAGCGACTCGTTTCTCGAAGACCTGAACAGCACCAATGGGACGTTGGTGAATGGGCAAGCGGTTCGCAAGCACGTGCTGGAAGACGGCGACAAGATTGATATTGCCAAGTTCTCGTTCCAGTACAGCAAACTGACCGGCGCGCCCTCCACATGCCAGCTGACTGCAGCACTGACTTTGCTGAACTCTGCCAACGCCGGGCAGATCATTCCGCTGACCAAGGCTGTCACGACGCTCGGCAAGCCTGGTGCCTTGGTCGTCTCCATCCATCGCGAGCTCGGGCAGTTTTTCATCGAGCAAACCGAGGGCGGACTACGATGCCTGGTCAACGGTGTAGCAATTGGAAACGAACGTCATCTGTTGCATGACGGAGATACCTTGGCGCTGCACGGTAACCAGTTTTCGGTGTCAATTCGCTAGTGCTTGCGGGGGAGTGACATTTTGCGTCACATTGTGACAGTCACAGCATCCTGGCGGCCATTCGCGCAGTGCCTACCTGTTGAATCAATAGCCACCTTCGCTGAAGCGGGGCGTTGATGATCCGTCGCGGAGCAGAGTTTTCACGATTTTTCATCTCTTTTATGATTGTTGGCATGGTGTTTGCTCTTATGTGCTTGCGGAAGCACACCGCCTGTCTGGTGTGCAATCCAACAATCAACACACGGGGATTTGATTATGAAGCGCGTACAACAAGGTTTTACCCTGATTGAATTGATGATCGTTGTTGCGATCATCGGTATTTTGGCTGCCGTGGCGATCCCGGCCTACCAGGATTATGTTTCGAAGGCAAAATTCGGCAATGCGCAAGCGATTGTCGAAGGCTTCAAGACGCCTGTTGCCATTTGCGTGCAGGATCAGGCTGGTGTACTGACAGGTTGTAGCGCTGGCCTCGCTGGCATTCCGGCTGTGCCGGCGACGATGCCGACCTCGGTTGCTTCTGTCACTGTTACCAATGGGGTTATCACCGTGACTGCTGATGCCACTGCAGGCGGCAAGACTTCGATTCTGACACCGGCACTCGATGGCCCGATCGTCAAGTGGGGCCAGACCGGTACTTGTTTGGCTGCCGGTTACTGCAAGCAATAATCATCTGGTTGTAGCGAGGCGGCCATATGGTGCATGCCTCCATACATCTCAAGGAAAATGCCCCAACGTATGTTGGGGCATTTTTTTGTTACCTATTTGCACAGCTCAAAATAAGGCTGCGTTTGTAAATTGGCATTGTCTGTAGCGGTAGATTTGCGTCCATCCCCAGTGACATCCGTCTGCCCTTAGGTTTGCTTTTCGTGTGAGTCATCGACTCAACCGTATGCCTGTCCATTGGGGTAAGGAGGGGCGGCTGTGTTTGTTTTATGGGGCTACTCCAAGTACCTCCAGAGTAGGTCGTGCAGCAGGGTGTTTGGAATATGACAATTTACGTCACATTCTGACGCGGCGGGCTGGGTGTATGGAGAGAAACCACCTTCCATCGGGAACTGGTGGGTCTTCCTAGTGTGATTGCATATTAAAAATCCCTAATTTACTGGGCTTTATGATTTTTTTGAAGCTGGCATGTCGTTTGCTTTTATGTGTGTACGGAGATGCACGATGGGTTTGTGTGCAATCCAACAATCAACGTCAAGGAGATCTGACATGAAGCGCGTACAACAAGGTTTTACCCTGATTGAATTGATGATCGTTGTTGCGATCATCGGTATTTTGGCTGCCGTGGCGATCCCGGCCTATCAGGATTATGTTTCGAAGGCGAAATTCGGCAATGCGCAAGCGATTGTCGAGGGTTTCAAGACGCCTGTTGGCATTTGCGTGCAGGATCAGGCTGGTGTACTGACAGGTTGTAGCGCTGGCCTCGCTGGCATTCCGGCTGTGCCGGCGACGATGCCGACCTCGGTTGCTTCTGTCACTGTTACCGATGGGGTTATCACCGTGACTGCTGATGCCACTGCAGGCGGCAAGACTTCGATTCTGACGCCGGCACTCGATGGCCCGATCGTCAAGTGGGGCCAGACCGGTACTTGTTTGGCTGCCGGTTACTGCAAGCAATAATTACTGCTGGGTCGTCTGAACGATATCGTTCGACCCGTAGTAACGAAAAGAAGAAGCCCCGGCCTAGGCCGGGGCTTCTTCTTTTCGTTACGGCGTCAGGTTACTTCAATCCCTTTGCTACCCCTTCGACGCCATCACAATCTGCACCAGCTCTGCGACCGAGTGCACGCCCACTTTCTCCATCACCTTGGCGCGGTGCGCTTCGACGGTCTTGATGCTGATGCCCAGTTCGTCGGCGATGATCTTGTTCAGCTTGCCGGCGACGACGAGTTCCATCACTTCGCGCTCGCGTGCGGTCAATGAGGCCAGGCGGTTGGCGGCGCCGGCGTTGAGGGATTTGCGTTCGCGGTTGGCGCGGTCCTGTTCCAGGCTTTGCTCGATGGTGTTGAGCAGGTCGCGGTCGTTGAACGGCTTTTCGAGGAAATCGACGGCGCCGCGTTTGACTGCGCGCACCGCCATCGGCACGTCGCCATGCCCGGTGATGAAGATCACGGGGATGTCGTAGTTGAGTGCCTTCAGCTTCTCGTGCAGCTCGGTGCCGCTGATGCCGGGCATGCGCACATCCACGACCAGGCAGCCCGGCGTGGCCGGGTTGTAGGCCGCCAGGAAAGCCTCGCCCGAGGCATAGCAGGCGATCTTGAGCCCGCGTGATTCGAGCAGCCAGGCGAGCGAGTCGCGCATGGCTTCGTCGTCATCGACGACAAAAACGGTGGCTTGCTGATCCATATTGTTCTCCCCTCATATTCTTTGTTGGATGGGCCAGATTCTAAGCTCCTTGCCGCTTGGCGACAAACTGCGCAGGTGCTCAGGCAAGCACCGGCAAGGTGAAGCGGAAGATCGTCCCGCCGTCCGGGTTGTCTTCCACCCAGAGCTGGCCCTGGTGGAATTCGATGATCGAGCGGCAGATATTGAGCCCCATGCCCATGCCGTGCGGCTTGGTGGTGAAGAAGGGCTCGAACAGGTGTTCGCGCTTGTCCGGCGCGATGCCGTGGCCACGGTCGATCACCGCCACCTCAAGCTGTTCCCGGCTGATGCGGCGTACGCGCACGACCAGCGTGCGGTCGTTGAGCGGGGTCTCCAGCATGGCCTCGATCGCGTTACGGACAAGGTTGACCAGCACCTGCTCGATCATGATGCGGTCGGCGACCACATGCGGCAGTGCCTCGTCGAGCTGTAGCGAGATTTCCACGCTGTGCTTGCGCGCATCGATCTCGGCAAAGCCGACGGCGGCCTCGATGATTTCGCCGATCTCGCAGCTGCTGCGGTCGGGCTCGCTGGTGCGCACGAACTCGCGGATGCGGCGGATGATCTTGCCCGCGCGCTCGGCCTGGAAGCTGGCTTTCTGCATGACGGGCAATAGGTCCTGCACGTTCACGTTGTTGCTTTGCAGGCGCGTGACGCAGCCGTTGCAGTAATTGGTGATCGCCGCCAATGGCTGGTTGAGCTCGTGCGCGAGGCTCGATGCCATTTCGCCCATGGTGATCAGGCGCGACGTTGATTGCAGGCGTTCTAGCTGTTGGCGGTAGAGCTCTTCGGCCTCGATGCGTTCGGTGACGTCGGTGGAGATTTCCATGCGCACCGTGCGCCCATCCACCCATTTGATCGGGCGGCTGCGGATGTGATACCAGCGGCTGCTGACCGGATCCTGTTCCTCGACATCGAAGGCGGCGCCGTGCTTGCGGCGGCGCTGCTGATGGGATTGGTCGATGGCGCAGACCTTGGCGTCGGGCAGGCTCGCTTCGCTTGGCGCCTTGAACTGTTGATTGACGAACAGGAGCTCGTTGCTCTCCATGTCGGACACCAGCACGCCTGCATCGAGGCCTTCGAGCACGGCCACGAAACGTTCGTACGCGGCCTCGAGCGCTTCGCGCGAGCGCAGGCGCTCGGTGATGTCGGTCAGTGCGGCCATCCAGCCGGTCTGCCGGCCTTCCGAGTCGATCAGCGGCGAGACGTGGAACAGCACATAGATCAGGCTGTCGTCCCTACGCTTGATCATCAGCTCGAAGCCGCTCTTCTCGACCTTGCCCTGGAAGGTCAGGTCGAGGTTGTACTGGTGCGGCTCGGTGCCTTTCTCGGGCCAGTAGGGGTAGGGCGGCACGCAGCCGATCAACTCGTCCTCGCTGAAGCCCGTCAACTCGCAGAAGGCCGGGTTGACATAGGTGATGCGGCGGTTGAGGTCGATTGCGCGCATGCCGGTCGAGAGTGAATCCTCCATCGCCTTGCGGAAGCTCGATTCGGCGCGCAAGGCCTGTTCGGCCTGCTTGCGGCCGGTGATATCGTGCGCCACCGCGTACATCAGGCCCTCGTCGAGCTCCGGGTTGACGGCCCAGGCCAGCCACTTGTAGCTGCCATCCTTGCAGCGGAAGCGGTTCTCGAAATAGATCGACGGCTCGCCGGTCGACAGCTTGCGCGTTTCGCCGCGCGTCGCCACCACGTCATTGGGATGGACGTAGGTGAAATAGGTCGATTTGAGCAGCTCGGCCGAGCTATAGCCGAGGATGCGCGTGAAGGCTGGGTTGACGCGCTTGAAATAGCCATCGAGCCCGACGATGCCGAGCATGTCGAGCGACAGGTTGAAGAAGCGGTCGCGCTCTGTCTCGGCCTGTACGCGCTGGCCGATGTGGCGGCGCAGCGCCCACACGGTCGAGCCGGTGACGGCAACCAGCACGATGGCGAGCAGGCCGAGCAACAGCTGCTGGCCGAACTGCAGCGTGAGCAGGATGAAGCCCGAGACGACGGCCGCGCCCGCCACGATCAGGGCGGCGAAGACCGGCGGACGCATGAACCAGCGTTTCACGTCCGGGGCGGGCTGGCTGGATTCGGTGGGGGCTGGCGGCATGGCGGCGATTCAAGCGACAAAGCGGCAAGGCCGCGATGATACCGTGCCTTGCCGCTTCAAACCCATTCTCGATCGTGCCGTGCAACCGTGAGCGGGGCTCATGTGCGGCTCGCAGCCCTCATGTATGGCGCATACATGCCGGTTTCTGCGCATCGCCCCGCCGACGGCTGCCCGCGGCAGAGCGCGAGCAGGTTCTCCGGTGATAAAAAATGGCGCGGCGGGACTCTCGGCCCGGCCCGCGCCGACAGGTTACTTTTTACGCTGCGGTGGCAGATCGGTGCACACGCCTTCGAACACTTCTGCCGCCATGCCGATCGACTCGCCCAGCGTCGGGTGCGGGTGGATCGTCTTGCCGATATCGGTCGGATCGCAGCCCATCTCGATCGCCAGGCACAACTCGCCGATCATGTCGCCGGCGTGGGTGCCGACGATGCCGCCGCCGATGATGCGATGCGTGGCCTCGTCGAAGATCAGTTTGGTGAAGCCCTCGTCACGACCGTTGGCGATGGCGCGGCCCGATGCCGCCCACGGGAACACCGATTTGCCGATCTTGATGCCCTGCGCCTTGGCCTGCTCCTCGGTGAGGCCGACCCAGGCGACTTCGGGATCGGTGTAGGCGACCGACGGGATCACGCGGGCATCGAAGAAGGCCTTGTGGCCGGCGGCGTTCTCGGCCGCGACGTGGGCTTCGTGTACTGCCTTGTGCGCCAGCATTGGCTGGCCGACCAGATCGCCGATGGCGAAGATGTGCGGGACGTTGGTGCGCATCTGCTTGTCGACGTCGATGAAACCGCGGTCGGTGACGGCAACGCCGGCGTTTTCGGCGCCGATCAGCTTGCCGTTTGGCGCGCGGCCAGCGGCGACGAGCACCATGTCGTAGCGCTGTGGCTCGGCCGGCGCCTGCTCACCTTCGAAAGTCACCCAGATGCCGTCCGGCTTGGCTTCGACTGCGACGGTCTTGGTCTTCAGCATGATGCGGTCGAAGCGATGTTCGTTCATCTTCTGCCAGACCTTGACCAGATCACGGTCGGCGCCCTGCATTAGGCCGTCGAGCATTTCGACGACGTCGAGGCGGGTGCCCAGTGTCGAGTACACCGTGCCCATTTCGAGGCCGATGATGCCGCCACCGATGATCAGCATCTTGCCGGGGATCTGACGTAACTCCAGCGCGCCGGTCGAGTCGATGATTCGCGGGTCTTCGGGAATGAAGGGCAGCTTCATCACGCGCGAGCCGGCGGCGATGATGGCCTTCTGGAACTTGATGACCTTCTTCTCGCCCGTCTTGTCCTGGCCGTTGCCGGTCGTCAGCTCGACTTCGAGATGATGCGGATCGAGGAAGCGGCCAACGCCGCGCACGACCTCGACCTTGCGTGTCTTGGCCATGCCGGCCAGGCCACCGGTCAGCTTGCCGACGACTTTTTCCTTGTAGCCGCGCAGGCCGTCGAGGTCGATCTTCGGTTCGCCGAAAACGATGCCGTTGGCGGCAAGGTGCTTGGCCTCGTCGATCACCGCAGCGTTGTGCAGCAAGGCTTTCGACGGGATGCAGCCGACGTTGAGGCAGACGCCGCCGAGCGTTGCGTAGCGCTCGACCAGCACCGTCTTCATGCCGAGATCGGCCGAGCGGAAGGCGGCGGAGTAGCCGCCGGGGCCGGCGCCGAGCACCAGCATCTCGGTTTCGATGTCGGTGCCGCCGCTGTGGCTGGCGGCAGCCGGTGTCGGGGCGGGTGCGGGGCCAGGCTGGGAGGCAATAGGGGCGGCGCTTGCAGCCGGGCTGGAGGCCGCGCCAGTGGCCGCTTCCAGCGTCAGGATGACGGAGCCCTCGCCAACCTTGTCGCCAACCTTGATGTTGACGGCCTGCACCACGCCGGCGGCCGTTGCCGGCACGTCCATCGTGGCTTTGTCGGTTTCCAGCGTGATCAGCGCGTCGTCGACGGCAATCGTGTCGCCGGCCTTGACCGCGACCTCGATCACCGCGACGTCGTTGAAGCCGCCGATATCGGGCACTTGGAGTTCGATTACATTGCTCATGCAAGCAATCCTATGAATAGAGTTGGTCTGCTGGCGCCGGGCGCGAGCCCGACGCCAGCAGTTGTTCGGTGGGCCGCAACGCGCACCCACCCTACATGTGCATCACAGCATCAGGCGGCGGATGTCGCCCAGGACTTGGCCGAGATACGTGGTGAAGCGGGCCGCCGAGGCGCCGTCGATCACGCGGTGATCGTAGCTCAGGCTCAGCGGCAGCATCAGGCGCGGCGCGAATTCCTTGCCGTTCCACACCGGCTTGATCGCCGATTTTGAGACGCCGAGGATCGCCACTTCCGGCGCGTTGACGATGGGCGTGAACGCCGTCCCGCCGACGCCGCCCAAGCTGGAGATCGAGAAGCAGCCGCCTTGCATGTCGGTCGGCAGCAGCTTGCCGTCACGCGCCTTGGCTGCCAGCGCGCCAGATTCATTGGCCAACTCGATCAGCGATTTCTTGTCGGCATCCTTGATCACCGGCACGACCAGGCCGTTCGGCGTGTCGGCCGCGAAGCCGATGTGGAAGTACTGCTTCAGCACCAGGTTGTCGCCATCGAGCGAGGCGTTGAACTCGGGGAATTTCTTCAGCGCGGCGACCGCTGCCTTGATCAGGAAGGTGAGCGGGGTCAGCTTCACATCCTGCTTCTTCAGCTCGTCACCCATCTGCTTGCGGAAGGCTTCCATCTCGGTGATGTCGGCCTCGTCGAATTGCGTGACGTGCGGAATCATCACCCAGTTGCGCGCGAGGTTGGCGCCGGAAATCTTCTTGATGCGCGACAGCGGTTTGGTTTCGATCGCGCCGAACTTGGCGAAATCGACCTTGGGCCAGGGCAGCAGGTCGAGCCCGACGCCGGTGCCGGCGGCTGCCGGTGCGGCAGCGGCGGGCGAGGTCAGCACGCCCTTGACGAAGGCTTTGACGTCGTCTTCGAGAATGCGGCCCTTGGGGCCGGAGCCCTTGACGCGGCCGAGATCGGCGCCGAGCTCGCGGGCGAACTTACGCACCGAGGGGCTGGCGAACGCGGACTTGAATCCCGCCTCATCGACTACTGCGCTGGCAGCGGCCACTGGCGCGGCTTTCGGGGCGGCTGGCGCCGGCGCTGGAACGGGTGCTGCGGTAGCCGGTGTTGTTGATGCTGCCGCTGCCTGCGGTGCAGGTGCCGCGCCGCTCGCCGCGACGGTGATCACCAGGTCGCCCTGCGTCACCTTGTCGCCAACCTTGACGGCAACGCTCTGCACCACACCGGCCGCGCTCGATGGCACGTCCATCGTGGCCTTGTCGGTTTCGAGCGTGATCAAGGTGTCATCGACCTTGACCGTGTCGCCGGCCTTGACCGCGACTTCGATCACGTCGACACCGTTGAAATTGCCGATGTCGGGTACGCGGACTTCCACCGTGCCGCCACTGGCGGCTGGTGCAGCAGGTGCTGGGGCCGCTGCTGGAGCCGGGGTTACGGGGGCTGGTGCCGACGCAGGTGCCGGGGCGGGTGCTGGCGCGGCAGCTTGTGGCGCAGCCGCCGTAGCGCCTGCTGCTTCCACCACCACGATCACCGAGCCTTCGCTGACCTTGTCGCCTACCTTGATCTTCACTTCCTTGACCACGCCGGCGGCCGATGCGGGCACATCCATCGTGGCCTTGTCGGTTTCCAGCGTGATCAGCGTGTCGTCCACGGCGATGGTGTCGCCGGCCTTCACCGCAACATCGATCACCGCTACCGCGTCGAATCCACCGATATCGGGGACTTTGATTTCAATCGTCATCTCGTCGTCCCCCTTACACTGTCCACGGCGCCGGTTTGTCGGCGTCGAGCCCGTACTTGGCCATCGCTTGCGCTACCTTGCTGCGGTCGAGCTTGCCTTCGTCGGCGAGCGACTTCAGCGCGGCGAGCGTGATAAAGTAGCGGTTGACCTCGAAGAAGTGGCGCAGCTGTTCACGCGTATCCGAGCGACCGAAGCCGTCGGTGCCCAGTACCGTGTACTTGCCCGGCACGTGGGCGCGGATCTGCTCGGCGTAGAGGCGGATGTAGTCGGTGGCGGCGATGACCGGGCCTTGCGCATCCTTCAGGCATTCGCCGACGTGCGACAGGCGCGGCGCTTCGGCCGGGTGCAGCATGTTCCAGCGCTCGGTGGCCTGGCCGTCGCGGGCCAGTTCGTTGAAGCTCGGGCAGGACCACAGGTCGGCTTCGACGCCCCAATCGGCCCTGAGCAGCTCGGCTGCGGCGATGACTTCGTTGAAGATGGTGCCGGAGCCCAGCAGCTGCACGCGCAGGTTGCCGTCGCCGCCCTTCTTGAACTGGTACATGCCCTTGATGATGCCGGCCTCGGCACCGGCCGGCATGGCCGGGTGCGCGTAGTTCTCGTTCATCAGCGTGATGTAGTAGTAAACGTCCTGCTGCTCGGCATACATGCGGCGCAGGCCGTCCTGCACGATCACGGCGACTTCGTAGCCGAAGGTCGGGTCGTAGCTGACGCAGTTCGGGATCAGGCCGGCCTGGATGTGCGAGTGGCCGTCTTCGTGCTGCAGGCCTTCGCCATTCAGTGTGGTGCGGCCAGCGGTGCCGCCGAGCAGGAAGCCACGGGTGCGCATGTCGCCCGCCGCCCAGGCCAGGTCGCCAACGCGCTGGAAGCCGAACATCGAGTAGTAGATGTAGAACGGAATCATCGGCACGCCATGCGTGCTGTAGGCGGTACCGGCGGCGATCCAGTCGCACATCGCGCCCGGCTCGTTGATGCCTTCCTGCAGGATCTGGCCGGTCTTCGATTCCTTGTAGAACATCAGCTGGTCGGCATCCTGCGGCACGTAGTTCTGGCCTACCTGGCTCCAGATACCGAACTGGCGGAACATGCCTTCCATGCCGAAGGTGCGCGATTCGTCGGGCACGATGGGCACGACATACTTGCCGACCTGCTTGTCCTTCATCAGCGTGTTGAGCATGCGCACGAAGGCCATGGTGGTCGAGTATTCGCGGCCTTCGGCCGAGGCTTGCAACAGCGTGTCGAATGCCGACAGTGCCGGGATTTCGAGCGAGTGCGACTTGCGGCGGCGGGCCGGCAGGTAGCCGCCCAGCGCCATGCGGTGGCCGCGCATGTATTCGAGCTCGGGCGAGCCTTCGGGGAAGGTGACGTAGGGCACTTCCTCGAGCTTGTCGTCCGACACCGGGATGTCGAAACGATCGCGGAACTGGCGGATCGCGTCGAGATCCATTTTCTTCTGCTGGTGGGTGATGTTCATCGCCTCACCGGCATGGCCCATGCCATAGCCCTTCACCGTCTTGGCGAGGATCACGGTCGGCTGGCCCTTCGACTCGCTCGCGGCCTTGAAGGCGGCGTAGATCTTGGCCGGGTCGTGGCCGCCGCGGTTCAGGTCCCACACGTCCTTGTCGGACCAGTCGGCGACCAGCTCCTTGAGTTCCGGCGTGTTGAAGAAGTGCTCGCGGACGTAGGCGCCGTCCTTCGACTTCATCGTCTGGTATTCGCCGTCCACGCATTCCATCATGCGCTTGACCAGGATGCCCTTCTTGTCGCGGGCGAGCAGGGCGTCCCACTTGGTGCCCCATACCAGCTTGATCACGTTCCAGCCGGCGCCGCGGAAGTCCGCTTCGAGTTCCTGGATGATCTTGCCGTTGCCGCGCACCGGGCCGTCCAGGCGCTGCAGGTTACAGTTGATGACGAACACCAGATTGTCGAGCTTCTCGCGGCCGGCCATGCCGATTGCGCCCATCGATTCCGGCTCGTCCATCTCGCCGTCGCCGCAGAAGGCCCATACCTTGCGACCATCGGTGGTGGCGTGGCCACGGTCCTGCAGGTATTTCATGAAGCGGGCCTGGTAGATCGCCATCAAGGGGCCCAGGCCCATCGATACGGTCGGGAACTGCCAGAACTCCGGCATCAGCCACGGGTGCGGGTAGCTGGAGAGGCCCTTGCCGCCGACTTCCTGGCGGTAGCTGTCCATCTGCTCCGGTGTCAGGCGGCCCAGCAGGAAGGCACGCGAATAGATGCCCGGCGCCGAGTGGCCCTGTACGAACACGAGGTCGCCGCCGTGGCTGTCGCTCGGTGCATGCCAGAAGTGGTTGTAGCCGACGTCGTACAGCGTCGCGCCCGAGGCGAACGAGGCGATATGGCCGCCGACGTTGGTGTCCTTGTTCGCGCGCAGCACCATGGCCATGGCGTTCCAGCGCGTGTAGGCGCGGATCTTGTGCTCGATCGTGGTATTGCCGGGGAACTGCGGCTGCTGGTCCGCCGGGATGGTGTTCACGTATTGCGTGTTGGCGCTGAACGGGATGTCCGCGCCTTGCTGGCGGGCTTCACCAATCAGTTTTTCGAGCAGGAAGTGGGCGCGCTCGCCCCCTTCGTTCGCAATGACGGCGTCCAACGCTTCGAGCCACTCTCTCGTCTCTTGCGGGTCGAGGTCTGGTGGGAGTTCGGCCATGGTGTGCGCTTCCTTGTTGAATTTGCAGTGATGAGTCCGTCGCGGATGGCGCGGCGGACACGGCATTCGTGTTATAGCTCTATTCGCGGGGTGATGCGGATTACACACGCCGGGCGCAACGGCTTGAATTGGGAATAACCCGGAAAACCGGGGTATCACAGGGAAAGTCCCTAGGTTCGCTTCTGTGGCCGATTGCGTGGTCTACACTCGTAGCGGACAATGCCCCGAAAACGCGCCGAGAGAGCCCCCGCACGATGCCTAGCGTCCCCCGCCCCGATGTCGGCCTCCACACCATGCTGCGCGCGCTGCAAGCGGCCGCGCCGCAACTCGCGCTGCTGAGCGACACCGAAGATACCCGCCCGTATGAATGCGACGGCCTGTCGGCCTATCGCGAGACCCCGTGGATCGTGGCGCTGCCAACGAGCGAGGCCGAGGTGGTGGCGGTGCTGCAGACCTGCGCGGCACAGGGCGTGCCGGTGGTGGCGCGTGGCGCCGGTACAGGCCTGTCGGGCGGCGCCCTGCCGCTGTCCAACGGTGTGCTGCTGTCGCTGGCCCGGCTCAACCGCATCGTGGCGCTCGACCCGCTGGGTCGCACCGCGCGGGTGCAGCCCGGCGTGCGCAATCTGGCGATCTCCGAGGCGGCCGCGCCGCACGGCCTCTACTATGCGCCCGACCCGTCGAGCCAGATCGCCTGCAGCATCGGCGGCAACGTGGCCGAAAACGCCGGCGGTGTGCATTGCCTCAAGTATGGCCTCACCGTGAACAACATCCTGCGCCTGCGCGTGGTGACCATCGACGGCGAGGTGCTCGACATCGGCTCGGAGGCGCTCGACAGCCCCGGCTTCGACCTGCTGGCGCTGATGATAGGCTCGGAAGGGCTGCTCGGCGTGGTCACCGAAGTCACCGTCAAGCTGCTGCCACGCCCCGAGCTCGCGCAGGTAGCGCTGGCGGCGTTTGCCAGCGTCGAGGCAGCCGGCGACGCGGTGGCGGCCATCATCGCCGCCGGCATCATCCCGGCCGGCCTCGAAATGATGGACAAGCCCGCGACAGCGGCGGCCGAGGCCTTCGTGCACGCGGGCTATCCGCTCGATGCCGAGGCCATCCTGCTGTGCGAAGCCGACGGCACGCCGGAGGAGGTGGCCGACGAAATCGCGCGCGTGACCGCGCTGCTGCGTGATTGCGGTGCAAGCGAGATCCGCGTGTCGCAATCGGAGGCAGAGCGCATGAAGTTCTGGGCCGGCCGCAAGGGTGCCTTTCCCGCCGCCGGGCGGCTGAGCCCCGATTACTACTGCATGGACGGCACGATCCCGCGCAAGGCCCTGGCGCGCGTGCTGCGCGGCATCGCCGAGTTGTCGCGCGAGTTCGGCCTGCGCTGCGTCAATGTGTTCCATGCCGGTGACGGCAACCTGCACCCGCTGATCCTCTACGATGCCTCGAAGCCGGAGCAGCTCCATCGCGCCGAGGCATACGGCGCCAGGATACTCGAGCTGTGCGTCGAGGTCGGCGGCACCATTACCGGCGAACACGGCGTGGGCATGGAGAAGATCAACCAGATGTGCGTGCAGTTCGCCGCAGCCGAGCTGATGCTGTTCCACGCGATCAAGCACGCCTTCGACCCCGCCGAGCTGCTGAACCCGGGCAAGGCGATCCCGACGCTGCATCGCTGCGCCGAATACGGCGCGATGCACGTCCACCACGGGCAGCTGCCGTATCCCGAGCTGCCGCGTTTCTGAGCCGCGTTTTCGAATGGAGCCCGCATTGCTCGATCCCATCATCGACGCCATCCGCCAGGCTGGCGCCCAGCGCGCCCCGCTGCAGATACGTGGCGGCGGTAGCAAGGATTTTTACGGCGAGCCGCCGCAGGGCGAGGTACTCGATCTGTCGGGCTATCGCGGCATCGTCGATTACGAGCCGAGCGAGCTGTATCTGACCGCCCGTGCCGGCACGCCGCTCGCCGAGGTCGAGCTGGCGCTGGCCGAGTGCGGTCAGATGCTTGTCTTCGAGCCACCGCATTTCGGCGTCGGCGCGACTGTCGGCGGCATGGTGGCTGCGGGGCTGGCCGGCCCGCGCCGCGCCTATGCCGGCGCCGTACGCGACTACCTGCTCGGCGTCAGGCTGCTCGATGGCCGTGGCGACCAGCTCCGCTTCGGCGGCAAGGTGATGAAGAATGTCGCCGGCTACGATGTCTCGCGGCTGATGGCCGGCAGCCTTGGCTGCCTCGGCGTGCTGACCGAGGTGACGCTGAAGATCGCGCCACGGCCAGCCACCGAGCTGACGCTCGTCTTCGCGATGGGCCAGGCCGAGGCGATACGCCGCTGCAATGAATGGGCGGGGCAGGCGCTGCCGCTGTCCGCCACCGCATGGGCTGAAGATCGGCTGTGGATCAGGCTTTCCGGCGCCGCACCAGCAGTGGCCCAGGGCCGCGCCCGGCTGGGCGGCGAGGCGGTGGCCGATGGCGAGGCATTCTGGCACGGGCTGCGTGAGCAGCGCCTCGCCTTCTTCGCTGGCGCCGCGCCGCTGTGGCGCCTGTCGCTGCCTGCGATGGCATCCCCGCTGGCGCTCGATGGTGTCCAGCTGATCGAGTGGGGCGGCGCTTTGCGCTGGCTGCGCAGCCACGCGGCGGCCGAGGCGGTGCGCGCGACTGCTCATAGTGCCGGCGGCCATGCCACGCTGTTCCGCGCCAGCGACAAAACGGGCGGGGTGTTCACGCCGCAGGCACCCGCACTGCTGGCGCTGCATCGGCGCCTCAAGCAGCAGTTCGACCCGGCCGGGGTGTTCAATCGCGGCCGGCTCTATCCCGACCTCTGAACCATGCACACCGAACTCGCCCCAAAATTCGCACACGACCCCGATGCCATCGAGGCCGCGGGCCTGATCCAGGCCTGCGTGCATTGCGGCTTCTGCAACGCCACCTGCCCGACCTACCAGCTGCGCGGCGACGAGCTCGACGGGCCGCGCGGCCGCATCTACCTGATCAAGCAGATGCTGGAAGGCCGCGAGGTGACCGAGAAGACGCAGCTGCACCTCGACCGCTGCCTCACCTGCCGTGCCTGCGAGAGCACCTGCCCGTCGGGCGTGCAGTATGGCCATCTGGTCGAAGCGGGCAGACGCGTGCTCGATGGCGAAGTCGGCCGCATCCCCGAGCTCAAGTTCCGCCGGATCTGGCTCAACAGCGTGTTGCCGCGCGGCCCGTGGTTTGCCCTGGCATTGCGGGCGGGGCGCCTGGCCCGGCCGTTGCTGCCGCGCCCGCTGGTGCGCAAGATACCCACAGCCATGCCGGTCGGCCGCTGGCCGCAGCGCCGTCATCCACGCAAGATGCTGTTGCTGGACGGCTGTGTGCAGCCGGCGATGGCGCCGGCCATCAACGCGGCGACCGCGCGCGTGCTCGACCGGCTTGGCATCGAGCTGGTCCGCGCCGCGGCGGCCGGCTGTTGTGGCGCGGTGAGCCAGCATCTGGGCTTTCACCAGGACGGGCTCGATTACGCCCGACGCAATATCGACGCCTGGTGGCCGCAGCTGGAAGCCGATGCCGAGGGCATCGTCATCACCGCGAGCGGCTGCGGCGCCCAGGTCAAGGATTATGGCTACCTGCTGCGGGACGACCCGCGCTATGCCGAGCGTGCGGCGCGCGTGTCGCTGCTGGCGCGCGACGTGGCCGAGGTGCTGGCCGCCGAGATGCCCGCGTTGCGCGGGCTGTTGCGGCCGGTGGCTGGCGGGACCCGGCTCGCCTTCCATGCGCCCTGTTCGCTCCAGCATGGGCAGCGGCTCAAGGACGTGGTGGAGCCGCTGCTGCAGGCCGCGGGCTACGAACTGACGCCGGTGGCCGACGCGCACCTGTGCTGCGGCTCGGCCGGCACCTATTCGATGCTGCAGCCCGAGCTGGCCGGCCAGTTGCGCGACAACAAGGTGGGGGCGCTCACGGCGGGCTCGCCGGTGGCGATCGCGACGGCCAATATCGGCTGCCTGGCCTTTCTGCAGGCCGCCTCCGATACACCCGTGCAGCATTGGGTGACGCTGCTCGACGCCTGCCTGGCCGGCTGAGGGCCAGGGCCGGCGGGCGTTACCGATATTTGGTTTCCGGCCGGGCCGGTCTATAAACAACACAGCAGTTTCCCCGTTGAGGAGAATCAATAGTCACTAATATTCTTCTTTTCTGTTTCATTAACTTCGGGCATCCTCTGCGCCCATAGACAATAACCATCGGAAACCGGAGACCCGCTATGGATTGGTTCTGGCGGACCTATACCTTCATCGAGAAAACATTCTGGAACTCGCTGACCAAGAAGCTGTGCAGCCTTGGTTTCGTGATGCTGTTCCAGTTGCTGGTGCTGTGGGCCGTGTGGTCCGCCTTTGGCGATTTCGAGGCGGCGCTCAAGCAGGCCGGCATGGAAAGCGCCAGCCTGGCCAGACTGCAATCCCAGCTCAATGGCGCCTGGTATGTGGTGCTGTCGCTGACCGTGCTGTCGCTGCTGTTCACCGGTTTCATGATCTGGTACCTGCGCTACCTGATCGTGCGCCCGATCAAGCTCATCATCGGTATCTTCAACGACATCGGCGCCGGCGAGGGCGATCTGTCGAAGGACGTGCCGGCCATCACCTACGACGAGCTGCGCGAACTGTCCGAAGCGCATAACCGCTTCATCGGACGGCTGCGCGACATCATCAGCAATGTGCGCAAGATGACCGTGCACATCGCGATGGAATCGGCCAAGACGCTCAAGAACGTGCGCGACTCGAACCAGAGTGCAGGCACGCAGGACAGGCTGGCGCAGCAGGTCTACCAGGCCAGCACCGAGACCACCGAACGCATCGACAACGTCAACCAGCGCGCGACGGCGCTGGCCACCACGACGGCCGACAACCTGGTGATGGCCAAGGCCTCGTACGAGGAGCTCCTGGACCTGACCGGCCGCATCAACCAGATCAGCCTGAAGGTCGCCAGCTTCAGCGGCACGGTGTCGGCGCTCAACGAGCGCTCGACCTCGGTCAAGAGCATCGTCGGGCTGATCAAGGAAATCTCCGACCAGACCAACCTGCTGGCGCTCAACGCCGCCATCGAGGCGGCGCGCGCGGGCGAAGCGGGGCGCGGCTTCGCGGTGGTGTCGGACGAGGTGCGCAAGCTTGCCGAGCGCGTGCGCCTGGCGACCGACGACATCTCGAGCGATATCGACATGATGCTGGGCCAGGTCAACGACACGCTGCGCCAGACCGACGAGATCAAGCAGGACAGCGCGATCGCCAACGAGGTGGTGAGCAAGTCGTCACAGCATTTCGCGAAAATGGTCGGCGACTTCGAAATGGCGGCGACGAGCCTGCAGGAAATCGCCGGGCGCATGGGCGAGATCGCGGCGACCAACGCGGATGTCAACCAGAACGTGTCGCAGATCCATCACCTGACCCTGGAAGTGTCGACGCAGATGTCGCGCTCCGAGGCCTCGACGCGCGACCTGTCGGCCGTGTCCGACCAGGTGCAGGAGCTGATCGGCCGCTTCGTGGTCGGCGTGGGCGACTTCGACAAGGCGATCCAGGTCGTGATGGGCTATCGGGACCGCATGGCGGCGAAGATCGGCGACATCAAGCGCCAGGGCATCGATGTGTTCGACCAGCGCTACCGGGCGATCCAGGGCACCCACCCGCAGAAATACCATACGGCCTACGACGAGCAGTTCGCCACCGTGTTCCAGCGTGAATATGATCAACTGGTCAAGGACGTGACGGGGGGCAAGTTCGCGCTGCTCGTCGACAGCAACGGCTATGGCCCGAGCCACAACAGCTGGTACTCGCAGGCGCCAACCGGCAACCCCGAGACGGACCTGGTGAACAGCCGCGACAAACGGCTGTTCAACGATACCGCAGGTCTGAAGGCCGCCAAGAACACCTTGCCCTTCCTGTTGCAGACCTATCTGCGCGATACGGGCGAGATCATGACCGAGATCGACCTGCCGGTGTACGTCGATGGGCGCCACTGGGGCGGCCTGCGCTTCGGCTTCGATCCGCAGATGATGCTGGAAGGGTAATCCGCAAAGGGCTGCGTGGCTCATCGAGCTGGAAACGGTGGACATCGCCGCCAGTGATTCGATGTGCCACCGCCCACCGTCCCAGGTTCAATTCAATCGGCGCGGCAGCCGGCGCCGCCTGGCCGTGCCTGAGACCGGCGCGCAGCCTGGCCGCGATATCGGGTGTGCGGGGCTGCGATAGCGCCCAGCGCCCGAATCCCCCGTTCATTCTCCAGCGCTTGGTGTGCAAGCAAGCCCTGGTCTCTTGCCCCTTCTCCGTGTGTGATGCCGCGCCGTTCGCCGCCGTGTGCCGGCTTCTGGCTCGGACTCGACCTGGGGTGCTGATATGCCGCTTGGCGACGCCAGGCTCGCGTGGCGGTCAGCGGCTGCGGCGGTAAGTCAGCTGCACCAGGCCGCTGCTGAAATGCTGGCTGTCGATCAGCTCCAGCGCGAGCCGCGGGCCGCCCGCACGGAACAGTGGCAGGCCTTCGCCGAGCAGCACCGGGTGGATGGAGAGGATGAATTCGTCGATCAGGTCGTGCTGCAGGCAGGTATCGACGAGCGAGGCGCCGCCCATGAGCCAGATCGTGCGGCCCGGCTGGTGCTTGGCCTCGGCCAGCCACTCGTGCGCCGGCGCGGTGATGAAGCTGATGTTCGGGTCGGACTGCCCGCCGAGCTCGCGCGAGAACACCACGCCGCGCTTGCCGACATAGGGATAGTCGCCGAAGGCCTTGAGCTGTTCCCAGGTGTGCCGCCCCATGGCGACCGTGTCGATGCTGTCGTAGAAGGCGGTGTAGCCGTAATCCTGGTCCGACAACAGCCAGTCGACGCTGCCATCCGGGCTGGCGATGTAGCCGTCGAGGCTGGTCGAGATGAAGAGGCTCAGTGGACGCATAATGTCTCCCTTTATTATTTCAAGCTAAGTGCTGCAATACGCCCGGTCAACAAAAAAGCCGCAATTGCGGCTCTTTTGTTGCGTGCTTGCGACAGCCTTGGGCGGGCCTGACGCCGCGTCGCGAACGCGTGGGGCTTGCGGTGCGGCCGCTATTCTGCCCCAACCGTGGCGATGCTGCCCACTGACGGGCAGCCTGAACCCGCGTCCGGCGGGGCCACGGGCTTAACCTTACTTGGCGAAGCTGTCCTTCAGGCCCACAGTGCGGTTGAACACCGGCTTGCCGCCCGGCTGGTGGTCGAAGCGGTCGGTCACGAAATAGCCGACGCGCTCGAACTGGTAGCGCGACTCGGGTGCCGCATCGCGCACGCAGGCCTCGACATAGCCGGTGATCGTCTTCAGCGACTCGGCATTGAGGAAGCGCGTGAACTCGACATAGTTGCCGTCTTCGCCACGCACCGCGTCGGGGCGCGGCTCGTTGAACAGGCGGTCGTAGAGCCGCACCTCGGCCTCGATCGCATGCTCGGCGCTGATCCAGTGGATCACGCCCTTGACCTTGCGGCCGACCGGGTTCTGGCCCAGCGTGGCCGGGTCGAGCGAGCACTTGAGTTCGATGACGTTACCGTCGGCGTCCTTGATTACCTCGTCGCACTTGATCACGTAGCTGTAGCGCAGGCGCACTTCGCCGCCCGGTGTCAGGCGCTGCCAGCCCGGCGGTGGCACTTCGGCAAAGTCGTCGCGCTCGATGTAGATGGTCTGCGCGATCGGCACCTCGCGCTCGCCGAACTCGGGGTGATGCGGGTGGAAAGGCGCGCTGCGCGAGCCGGTGACACCGGGCTCGAAGTTGTTCAGCGTGACCTTGATCGGGTCGAGCACGGCGATCACGCGCGGTGCCTCGGCTTCGAGCGTTTCGCGTACGGCGCCTTCGAGCACCGAGTATTCGAGCACGTTTTCGCTCTTCGACACGCCGCAGCGCTGTGCGAACAGGCGGATGCCGGCCGGCGAGTAGCCGCGGCGGCGCATGCCGGCGATGGTGGGCATGCGCGGGTCGTCCCAGCCGCTCACCCGGTTTTCGGTCACGAGCTGGTTGAGCTTGCGCTTCGAGGTCAGCGCGTAGAGCAGTTCGAGCCGCGAGAATTCGATCTGCTGCGGATGGTTGTCGATGCTGATGTTGTCGAGCACCCAGTCGTACAGCGGGCGGTGGTCTTCAAACTCGAGCGTGCACAGGCTGTGCGTGATGTGTTCCAGCGCATCGGAGATGCAGTGGGTGTAGTCGTACATCGGGTAGATGCACCAGGTGTCGCCGGTGCGGATGTGGTGCGCCCGCTTGATGCGGTAGATGACCGGGTCGCGCAGGTTGATGTTGGGCGAGGCCATGTCGATCTTGAGGCGTAGCGTCTTGCTGCCGTCCTCGAATTCGCCTGCCTTCATGCGGCGGAACAGGTCGAGGTTCTCGGCCGCCGTGCGATCACGGTAGGGGCTGTTCCTGCCCGGCTCGGAGAAGTTGCCGCGGTAGGCGCGCATCTCGTCCGGCGTCAGGTCGCACACGAATGCCTTGCCGGCCTGGATCAGCTCTTCGGCATAGGCGTAGAGCTGGTCGAAATAATCCGATGCCCACTTGACCTCGCCGGCCCAGTCGAAGCCCAGCCATTTCACGGTTTCCTGGATCGACTCGGCGTATTCGACCGACTCCTTCTCCGGGTTGGTGTCGTCGAAGCGCAGGTTGCACTGGCCCTGATAATCGAGCGCGAGGCCGAAGTTGAGGCAGATCGACTTGGCGTGGCCGATGTGCAGGTAGCCGTTCGGCTCGGGCGGGAAGCGGGTGGTGATGGCCTTGTGCTTGCCGCTGGCGAGATCGTCGTCGATCACGCTGCGGATGAAGTTCGATACGACGGGCGTGGTGTTTTCGCTGCTCATGGAAAGGCTGACTCGAAAAATCTGGCAAGAGCGCGATTTTACCCGATAAGCCGCGCTGCCGTCAGGCGTCGCGCCGCAGCATCAGGCCCCCGGCGCACTCAGCGGAACATGAAGTAGACCGCGCCCATCATGCAGGCTGCCGCCCAGACATAATCCCACTTGAAGGGCTGGTGCATGTAGAACACGGCAAACGGAATGAACACCGAGAGGGTGATGACCTCCTGCATGATCTTCAGTTGCGACAGGTTCAGCGCTTGATGGCCGATGCGGTTGGCCGGCACCTGCAGCAGGTATTCGAACAAGGCAATGCCCCAGCTCGCGATGGCTGCTATATACCAAGGGTTTTGCGCCATATTGCGCAGGTGGGCGTACCAGGCGAAGGTCATGAAGACGTTGGAGGCCGTCAGCAGCAAGGCTGCCTGCACGGTGGGTGTGAACATCACAAATTGCGGTGAATAAAAGTGTATATACTACAATTGCTTGCGCCTGGAAGTTCATTTTTTGTGGCGACTGGCCCGACTTTCGCGCGCCCGCGCGTGGTTGATGGAAATGCCTTTCTGATAAAATTCCGTTTTTTGCCCAACCCGAGACCGCTTCAGCCCTAGCCATGAAATTTCGCTCACTCCTTACCGCCGCACTGATTTCGTTGCTTCCTGCCTTGCCGGCACTCGGGGCCGAGCCGCAGGAAATCTCCAAGCTCGTCAAACAGGGGCAGTACGCGCAGGCGCTGGAGCGCGCCGACAAGTTCCTGCAAGGCAACCCGAAGGACGCCCAGGTGCGCTTCCAGCGGGGGCTCGTCCTGGCTGAGATGGGGCGCACGCAGGACGCGATCAAGGCGTTTACCGAGCTGTCACAGGATTACCCCGAGCTGCCCGAGCCCTACAACAACCTGGCCGTGCTCTATGCCAGCCAGAACCAGCTCGACAAGGCGCGCCAGTCGCTCGAGATGGCGATCCAGACGCACCCGAGCTATGCCGTCGCCCATGAAAACCTGGGCGACATCTACGCCAAGCTCGCCAGCCAGGCCTACGACAAGGCCCTGCAGCTCGACAAGACCAACAACGCGGCGCAGACCAAGCTGTCGCTGATCCGCGAGCTGTTCAGCAAGGTGCCCGCCAGCCCGGTCAGCAAGCCTGCTGCGCCGGTAGCGCTGCCGGCCACGCCCGCCGTGCCGGTGGCGCCTGCCGCACAGACCAGCAAGCCCGCCCCCGTGGTCGCCGTGGCCCCGGCCAAGCCGGCCGTCGTCGTGCCTGCACCGCAGCCCGCCAAGCCGGCTGACAAGCCCGTCGAAAAACCGCTTGAAAAGGTCGCCGAGAAACCCGCTACCGCGCCGGTGGCCGAGCCCAAGGCCCAGGACAATACCGAGGGCGAGGTGCTGAAGACGGTGGATGGCTGGGCCAAGGCCTGGTCTGACCGCAAGGTGTCCGCCTATCTGGGCTTCTACGGCAAATCGTTCAAGACGCCGGGCGGGGAATCGCGCGACAAGTGGGAAGACTCCCGGCGCGACCGCATCAGCCGCGCCAAGCGTATCGACGTCGGCGTGGAAAGCCCGCGCGTGAAGTTCGACGGCGATCGGGTCCTGGTGTCGTTCACCCAGCATTACCGCTCGGATGCGTTGAAGTCCTCCACCGGCAAGACGCTGGTGCTGGTGCGCAGTGGCAAGAGCTGGCAGATCGTGGAAGAGCGGGTCGGCAAGTAAGTGAGTTTTGCAATGAAGCGCCCTGAGCGCCATACATTGAAGACCGCAGCGCGCCTGATCATCGTGCTGGTCGGCGTGCTGTACGTGGCGCCCCCCACCGCCAATTCGATGAGTTCCGGCATCGTGCGCCTGCCCAAGCAGGCCGTGGATGGCTTGCTGGCCTTGCCTGCCACGCCCGAAGCGCTGTTGATCAAGGCCCTGCAGGAAATCCGTGCGAACCGGCTCGATCTGGCCTTGAAGAGCATCGAGGCCCTGCTCGAGGACAAACCCAATTTCCGCTTGGCCAATCTGATCAAGGGCGACCTGCTGCTTGCGCGCGGCAAGCCCATCGCCTCGTTTGGCAGCGCCTCGGGTGCCCAGGCCGACACCCTGCAGGACCTGCGCCACGAGGCCATGGTGCGCCTGTCGCGCTACCAGGCGCCGCCGCCGGCCGATGCGGTGCCGGCCGAGCTGGTGCAGCTCTCGCCCGAGCAGCAGTACGCGTTGCTGGTCGATACCTCGCGCTCGCGCCTGTACGTCTATCAGAACGACAACGGCGTACCGCGCTACCGTTCCGATTTCTACATCACGATCGGCAAGAAGGGTTTCATCAAGACGCGAGAAGGCGACCAGCGCACGCCGCTCGGCGTGTATCGCGTCACCGGCAAGCTCGAGCGTGCCCGGCTGGACCAGATCTATGGCAAATCGGCCGAGCTTTACGGCATCGGCGCCTGGCCGCTCAGCTACCCGAATGCCTGGGACAAGCGGCAAGGCCGCACCGGCAAGGGTATCTGGCTCCACGGCGTGCCCTACGAGACCTACAGCCGGGCGCCATTGGCCAGCAACGGCTGTGTGGTGCTGACCAACCAGGACATGGAAACCGTCGGCAATCTGCTCAAGACCGGCACCACGCCCGTCGTCATCTCGAATGGCGTGACCTGGCTGTCGCAGGCCGACTGGCAGCGCCAGCGCGGTGCCCTGATGCAGCAGGTGGAGCACTGGCGGCGCGACTGGGAAAGCCTCGACGTCGATCGCTATCTCGACCACTATTCGCCGAACTTCGAGGCGGATGACCAGAAACGCGACGACTGGTCGCAGCAGAAGCGCCAGATCAATGCCGGCAAGGCCTGGGCCAAGGTGACGCTGTCCAATGTCAGCGTGATCCGCTACCCCGGCGTGCAGTCGATGGCCGAAGTCACGTTCGACCAGGATTACGAGAGCAGCAACCTGGTCAACAAGATGAAGAAGCGCCAATACTGGCTACTTGAACAAGGCAAGTGGAAGATTGTCTACGAGGGCCAGGTCTGAGCGCCTGCCCCTGGCCAGTGACCTGGCCTGATGCCGTCTGTGTTCCATTACAAGGAGAATTCATGCGATTTGTCCGCACCCTGCTCGCTGGCGCCACCCTGGCTGCCGCATCGTTGTCCGCGCTGGCCGCCAACCCGGTGGTCGAAATGAAGACCAGCATGGGGACCATCAAGCTCGAACTTTACCCGGACAAGGCCCCCAAGACCGTCGACAACTTCATCGAGTACGTGAAGAGCGGCCAGTACAAGGGCACGGTCTTTCACCGCGTGATCCCGCATTTCATGATCCAGGGCGGCGGCCTGACCGCGGACCTGAAGGAAAAGCCAACGCGTGCACCGATCAAGAACGAGGCCGACAACGGCCTGAAGAACGACACCGGCACCATCGCCATGGCGCGCATGGCCGACCCTGATTCGGCCTCGGCGCAGTTCTTCATCAACGTCAACGACAACGTCTTTCTCAACCATGGCGCGCGCGACTTCGGCTATGCCGTGTTCGGCAAGGTGGTCGAGGGCATGGACGTGGTCAGGAAGATCGAAGTGGTGCCCACCGCGAGCGATGTGCCGCTCAAGCCCGTGGTCATCGAATCCGTATCGCTGATCGATGCCGCGCCGGCCGCCAAGAAAGCCCCGGCCAAGAAATAAACGACCAGGGGATGCCCGTTGGCAGCCCCGTTTTCCCACCTTCTGCAAGGAATTCGATTATGTCCAGCGTCAAGCTCGTTACCAATTTCGGCGAGATCACCATTGAACTCGACGAGGCAAAGGCGCCCGTCACCGTGGAGAACTTCCTCCAGTACGTGCGTGACGGCCACTACAACGGCACCGTGTTCCACCGCGTGATCGACGGCTTCATGATCCAGGGTGGCGGCTTCGAGGCCGGCATGCAGCAGAAGCCGACGCGCGCCACGATCAAGAACGAGGCCGACAACGGCCTGAAGAACGACGCCTATACCGTCGCCATGGCCCGCACGCCGGATCCGCACTCGGCGTCGGCGCAGTTCTTCATCAACGTCTCCAACAACGATTTCCTCAACTTCACCTCGCCCGATCCGCGCGGCTACGGCTATGCCGTGTTCGGCAAGGTCAGCGCCGGCCAGGACGTGGTCGATGCGATCAAGAAGGTCAAGACTGGCTCCAAGGGCTTCCATCAGGATGTTCCGGTCGATGACGTAGTGATCGAGCGCGCCGAAGTATTGTAATCTCCGGCATCGCCATCCCGAGCGGGCGCTGGTCGCCCGCTTTTTTCGTCTTGAGCCCATGAAACCGATCTACTTCATCTCCGACCTGCACCTGAGCGCCGACGAACCCGAAACCGTCGCGCTGTTCGAGCGCTTCTGCCAGGACCTGGCGCCGGCCGCCGACGCCGTCTACATCCTCGGCGATTTCTTCGAATACTGGGCCGGCGATGATGATCTCGACGACCCGTTCAACACCGCCATCACCACCCGGCTGCGAGCACTGGCGGATGCCGGCGTGCGGCTGTTCCTGCTGCATGGCAACCGCGACTTCCTGCTCGGTCCTGCGTTTGCCGAGCGGGCCGGGGTGACGCTGCTGGCCGACCCCTGCGCGGTAGAGATCGCCGGGCGCAAGGTGCTGCTGTCGCACGGCGATGCCCTGTGCACCGACGATGTCGAATACCAGCGTTTCCGCCAGATGGTGCGTAACCCGGCCTGGCTGCAGCAGGTGCTCGCCCAGCCGCTGGCGGCGCGCAAGGCGCTAATCGCGCAGATCCGCCAGAAGAGCGAGATGGCCAAGCAGACCAAGGCGGCCGGGATCATGGATGTCAATCGCGAGGCGGTGCTCGGGCTGTTCCGCGAGCTGGCCTACCTGCCGCTGATCCATGGGCATACGCATCGCCCGGCGCGGCATTGGTATAGTCTGGACGACCATGCCTGCGAGCGTATCGTGCTGCCCGACTGGTACCAGGGCCATGGCGGCTACCTGCGCGTCGACGACGCTGGCTGGCTGCTGTGCCACTACGGCCTGGAGCCGGAGCGTGCGCCGCGCGAGCTGTTCGAGACCGAACGCTGTATCGTGCGTGAACTCACGCGTGGCGACTTCGACGCCTTTCACGCGCTGTGCAGCGATGCGCGGCTGATGTCGTGGATGGGCGACGGCGAGGTGCTGGCGCCGGACATCACCGGGCAGTGGATCGAGCGCTCGCTGCTCAACTACGATCGCCAGGGCTACGGCGCCTTTGCCGTCGTCGACAGGCAGAGCGGCGTGTTGCGGGGCTTTATCGGCATCGCTTCGCCGACCGATGGCGAGCCCGAGCTGATTTACGCTGTCCACGCCGACCACTGGGGGCAGGGGCTGGCGACCGAGGTCGGGCGGGCATTTCTCGATTACTGCCACCACAACTGGGGTTTCGACACCCTGCTCGCCACCATCGCCGTGGGAAACCTGCCGTCGCGCCGCATCGCCGAGAAGCTCGGCTTCGTGCTGGAGCGCGAAGGGCAGGACGATGACAGGGTGATCGCCCACTACCGCTGGCACGCCTGAGGGCATTGCCGCAGTGCGGGCCCCAACCATGGCCGCATGGCCGGTGCCGGCGGTTGCTTTGCCGTGTTTTTACCGTGCAATCAGAGGGTTGTCATGCCTGCCTGATTTAGAGCTTGCAGCCTAGTTGCCACCCATGGCCGATGCTACAATGGCCTTGGTGGCGGTCCGCAAGCGGGATGCACTGGAGACGGAGCGCTCAACCATTTCCGAGGCAGACAACACAAGAGGCAGAACGTGATCAACAAATCAGTGGAGGCAAAGGCACTGCTGGCAGGTTTACTGCTTGGCATGGCCGTGTTGCCGGCACAGGCCGCGGGCGACCCGGCTGCCGGCGCCAAGAAGAACGCGATGTGCATAGGCTGTCATGGCATCGAGACCTACAAGACAGCATTCCCTACCGTTTACCCCGTCCCCAAGATTGCAGGCCAGTATCCGCAATACATCGTCAAGGCGCTGTCGGCCTACAAGAGCGGCGACCGCCAGCATCCGAGCATGCGCGCCATTGCCGGCAGCCTGAGCGATCAGGACATGGAAGACCTGGCCGCCTATTACGGCCAGGCGAAATAGGGGGGACTATGAAACGGATTGCCGCAGTATTTCTCGCCATGGGCGTGGCGCTTGGCGCCCAGGCTGCCGATATCGAGGCGGGCAAGGCCAAGGCCCAGCAGGTGTGTGCTGCCTGCCATGGTGCCGATGGCAATAGCCAGAACCCCGATTTCCCTCGCCTGGCCGGCCAGTACGACGAATACCTGGTACAGGCCCTGAAGGACTACCAGTCCGGCAAGCGCAAGAACGCCATCATGGCGCCGATCGCGCAGACCTTGTCGAAAGAAGACGTCCACAACGTCGCAGCCTACTTCGCCGAGCAGGCGAGCCCGCTCTATACGAAAAAATAGCGCTATCCGCTGAACACGGCCGGGGCCGCTGCTTTCGCGGCCCCGGCCGACTGTTTGTACGTTACCGCTTGCGGCGCGTTTTCAGCGCTTTGCTGCAAGCAAAGGCCGGCATGGCCGGCCTTTTTATCGCGCCTGCTCAGGCCTCGGGCAGCCCCAGCTTGCCGCGCAGGCAGGCGAAGTAGATGGCGGGGTCCGGTTGCGTCTGGTAGCGCTGCGCATGCCAGATCATCTCGCCGAGGCAATCCATCACCTCGTGCAGGGCGGCATGCTCGTCCTGCTTTTGCACGCACAGCTGGCGGTAGAGATCGCGAATGCCGACCGGCTGGTCGATCGACAGCTGCTCCTGGATCGCCAGGTGCATGGACAGATGCAGGAAGGGGTTGATGTCGCCGTGCTCGGGGGCGTAATCGCGGTCGACATAGCGTTCGGGCTGGTCGAGCAGCGCGTGGTATTCGGGGTGCTCGGCCAGGATCGTCAGCGTGATCTTTTCCAGATCGGTGAGCGGCTGCTGCGCGTGGTACTTGCGCCAGGTGTCGAAGAAGAACTGGCGCGCCTGGTCGCGGGTCGGGTTGAACATCGTGTTTCCTTGGTCAATGGGGCCAGAACAGGCCGACGACGGCCGCGTTGTCCTGGATCGCCTGCGGATGTTGCGGCGATACCTGACCGTTGCCATACAAGGCCAACAGCGGCACGCCCGGAAAGTGTCGGCGGAAGCTCAACCAGTCGCGGTCTTCTCCGCCGTAGAAGCCGGGGCCACGGCCGGCGCTGGAGAACATCAGTCCGAATGCCGGCGGTGCGGCGCCCTGCGCGAGCTCGCCGAGCATCAGATCCATCTCCAGTTCGGCGTGCAGTGGCTGGCGCCAGGCCCATTGCACCGATTCGCCGACAGCGAGGCGGCGCGTGGTGGTTACCCGGGCGGGCTCGATATTGAGCAGGCCGATAATCTCGGTCGCCGCCACCGTGCCGGCTGTCGCGATCAGCGCGAGTTGCGACTCGGGGGGCTGGCGGTCGCGCCCGTCCAGCGGCAGGCTGCGCATCAGTGCGGCGAGCGGCGCCATGCCGTCGAGGCCGAGCAGGTCGAAGCCATGCGCGGCGCTGACGGCCATCGGCCGGCCCAGCGGGCGGAAGCCGGAGGACACGCCGACACGCCCCTCAAGGCCGAGCAGGCGATGATCGCCGTGGCCATCGGGCCGTTCGCGGCCGCCCGAGAACACGCTATAGGGGCCGTGCCCGGTGGCGTCGCCGGCAACGCCGCCAAAACGCCGCCCAGGTGCTGCGAGCCAGGTGCTGTTGATGGCATTAGGGGCGGCCAGTGTCAGCAGCAGATCATCCGGCCCAGCCCGGCCGGTCAACGCGAAACCGTGGCCCTCGGCCAGCACCAGCGCGGCGGCTGCGGGGCCATCGAGCACCCAGTCTTCGTCGCTGGCGAGCCCCAGTGCGGTACACCCGAGGATTTGCGTGCTGCCGACGGCCCGTGCCGCCGCCGTCAGTGTGGGGCGGATGTCGGCGGCGAATTCCTGGCTCAGAAACAGCAGCACGCAGCCCACGCGGTCCATGCCTGCTTTTTCGCGTGCCTCATCGATGGCGCGGCAGGCCAGCTCGGGTGTGGCGGCCCGGCCGGTGGCCAGGCCACTGGCGGCGATCAGGGTGTTCAGTGTCAGCGGGCTCATCGTGGGCGCCATTATATACTGCGCCGGCCATCCGCCCGCGGTTGCGGCCCGCGGCGCGCTTGAGTAAAGTGGCGGCGACTGCAAACAGGAGCCCAGCCATGAACCTCGCCGACATCATCCGCCAGAACGTCGCCACCGCACTCGCCGAGGATATCGGCAGCGGCGACCTGACCGCCCTGCTGATCGCGGCCGACCGGCGCGGCGAGGCAACCGTGATCGCGCGCGAGGCCGCGGTGATCTGCGGCAGCGCATGGTTCGAGGCCTGTTTCAAGCAGGTGGATGAGGCTGTCGAGGTATTCTGGCTGGTGAAAGAGGGGGAGTCGGTCGAACCCGGCCAACGCCTGTGCGAGCTCTACGGCCCGGCCCGGGCGCTGCTGACGGGTGAGCGCTCGGCGCTCAATTTCCTGCAGACGCTGTCTGCCGTCGCGACCGCCACGCTCCAGTATGTCGAAGCCACGCGTGGCACCCGCGCCAAGATCATGGATACGCGCAAGACCCTGCCCGGCCTGCGCCACGCGCTCAAGTACGCGGTGACCGTGGGCGGTGGCTACAACCAGCGCATCGGTCTGTTCGACGGCATCCTGATCAAGGAAAACCACATCATGGCGGCCGGCTCGATCGCCGAGGTGATGCGCCAGGCGCAGGCGCTGGCCAGCCCCGGGGTCACCATCCAGATCGAGGTGGAGACCCTCGACGAACTCAAGACCGCGCTCGACGCCGGCGCCCAGCTGATCCTGCTCGACAATATGTCGCTCGAGCAGATGCGCGAGGCCGTGGCGTTGACCGCTGGCCGGGCCGAGCTCGAAGCCTCGGGGGGCGTCGGGCTCGATACCGTGGCTGCGATCGCCGCGACGGGTGTCGATCGCATCTCGATCGGCCGCCTGACCAAGGACATCAAGGCCGTCGATCTCTCGATGCGCTTCAAGCTGTAAGCGTCACCCTTCATGGCCGGTGCTGCGCCGCCGGCTCATTCCATCTCGCTGATCTGCCTGTAACGCCCGTCGGCCCGGATGGCGGCCAGGCCGAGATTGAAGTCGTCCAGCAACTGCAGGGCCCCCGGCCATTTGAGCGAGCACAAGCCTAGCTTGGAGGCTGCAGGGGGTGTCTTTTCGATCATTGCCCAGCCCCGTGACATGGTGTGCCGGCCTGGCACTGTGTTGTCCGCGGAGATTGCCTGGGGATGCGCTCAGACGAGCGTCGGCACCGAAACCTCGGTGCGGTTGCGCCCGCCGCGCTTGGCTCGGTACAGCGCATGGTCGGCGCGTTCCAGTGTGGTGTTGAGCGACTCCGGCAGGTAGTACTGCACCAGCCCGATCGAGACCGTCACGACATAATCGGGCCCGAGCTCGGGGAAGTGGGTGTGCTCCAGCAGCTCGCGAATGCGCTCGGTGCAGATGCTGCCCAGCTCCAGCGAGGTGTTGGGTTGCATCAGGATGAATTCTTCGCCACCCCAGCGGCCAAAGAAATCGGTACTGCGCAACAGCGACTGGGTCTGGCTGGCAAAGGTCTTCAGCACCTCGTCGCCAATGCTGTGGCCATAGGTGTCGTTGATCAGCTTGAAGTGGTCGATGTCGAGAATGCATACGCAGAAACCGCCGCCGCCACGGTCGGTGCGGTTCTTTTCATGGCGCAGCACCTCCATGATGTAGCGCCGGTTGTAGAGACCGGTCAGCTCATCATGGGTCGCCATCTCACTGATGGTATGCAGGGCCTGGGCGAGCTGCACGTTCTTCTCCGCGAGCTGGCGGCGCATGGCGCTGATCGACCCGGCCAGCACCGAGAGGAAGGGCAGAAAGGTGGCAAACACCAGGTAGTGGGCCACTTCCAGCGGCAGGTTGAAGCTTGGCCCATCCACCCTGGCGATCAATGGCATCGCCATGGTCAGGATGGCCACCGCAAACACGCTGAGCCACACCAGCTGCTTGCGGGCGAGCTTGTAGCAACCGAATACCAGCGCAATGAAAGCCGTGACAAGGAAGGCGCCACGCACGGCCCCGCCGTAAATCACGCAAAACATGATGAGGGGGATGGCGACGCCGATCTGGGCAAAGGTCAGGCTTGGGTCGCTGGCACGCTTGTTGATGCCGAGGCGGAACAGCGTATAGAACGTGGTGCTGACGCAGACCGCCAGCCCGCCCCAGACCCAGGCCACCCAGAGGGGGATCAGGCCGACCGCCGCGCAGAAAGCCACGGGGATGGCGCTGAGCACGTACATGCTGACGCTCATGAAGAAGCGGCTGATGCGCAACGCCTGCTTCGGGTCATCGGTATAGACGAGCGTGGAAGCCACGATACCACTCCTCTCGGCGACAGCAATTTTAGTATATTAGAGTAATCTGTCTATTTTGAGAATGATAGGTAGGCTTGTCGAGAATGACAAGGGGGTAGGCACCAATCTGGTGCAAAAAAGTGGTGCCGTGCGCGGTGGACCAGCATCAGCCCAGGCTGGTAACGGGGTCGGTGGGCTTTGCTTGGCGGGCGATGGCATGGATCTCCATGGTTCGCCGGCCCGCGTGCTTGTGCCGTGGCGGCGAAACGGAGGCTGTGCTGGTGGTGTGAGTGGGATGGGCCAGATTGCGCAATGCCGGCCAGGCGCGGTACCAGGGCCTACCGGCGAAGGCGCGCGCGCCTAGCGCTGGCCGCGTTCGATCGACACGCCGACGCGTTTCACGCCGCGCAGCATGCCGAGCTTGGCGACGCTGATCTTGACCCAGGGCGAGCCGAACTCGCTCATGATGACCTTGGCGATATGCTCGGCCAGCGCTTCGAGCAACAGGAAGTGCGTTTCGCTCAAGGTCTGGCGCAGACGATCCACCACTTCGCCGTAGTGTATGGTGTCGTCGATATTGTCGGTCTGGCAGGCGACGGTGCGCGGCAGGCCGATTTCCAGGTCGAGCTGCAGGGTCTGCGGGGCCTGGCGTTCCCATTCGTAGACACCGATCAGGGTGTCGATGCGGACTTCGTGAAGAAAGATGATATCCATCGGTCGGGGCGGCGGGCTCAGGCTGGCGTGCGCGTCGAGGGTTTGCCTTGGTGTTGCCCCGCGCCGCTTTGCCTTACAATCCAAAGCGATCAATTCTAAGGGATTTGCAATGCTCACGATAGCGTTCCTTGTTGTCGCCTATCTTCTCGGCTCATTGAGCTTCGCCGTGATCGTCAGCCGGCTGATGGGGCTGGCCGATCCACGCACCTTCGGGTCGAAAAACCCCGGTGCGACCAACGTGCTGCGCTCGGGCAACAAGGCCGCCGCGGCGTTCACCTTGCTGGGCGACGCGGTCAAGGGCTGGCTTGCCGTCTTCCTGGCGCAGCTTATCGCACCGCGTGTCGGCGCCGATGGCGCGGTCGTGCCGCTGTCCGCGCTTGCCGTCGTGGTCGGGCACATGTGGCCGATCTTCTTCCGCTTCAAGGGCGGCAAGGGCGTGGCGACGGCCGCCGGCGTACTGTTCGCGCTCAATCTCTGGGTGGGGCTCGGCACGCTGGGCGTCTGGCTCGGTGTCGTGCTGCTGCTGCGCATTTCCTCGCTCGCCGCCCTGTGCGCAGCCGTGGCCAGCCCGTTTCTGGCTGCCTGGCTGATTGGCGACGCGACGACGATAGGCGCGGTGGTGGTGATTGCCCTGCTGCTGATTCAACGCCATAAACGCAACATCCTCGACCTGCTCGCGGGCCGCGAGGGCAAGATCGGCGACCGGGCCAAGCCTGAGTAAGGCCGCCATCGCAGCGAAAAGCGCGCCGGGAGCGCGCTTTTTTCTCGCTTGCGTTTATACCCTATGGGGGTATAAGATAGTTGCATCGTATCGCCGAGAGACTGCAAGCCATGAACGCGCCGCTTCGCCACCTTTCACTGCCCATCGAGGGAATGACCTGTGCGGCCTGTGCTGCGCGCATCGAGAAGGTGCTGAATCGGCTGCCTGGGGTATCGGCGCATGTCAATTTTGCCTCCGAGACGGCCGAGATCGATGTGGCCGCGGGCGATACCACGGCCCAGGCCTGCATCGATTCGATCGGACGTGCAGGCTATGCCGTGCCGCAGGCACAAGCCGAACTGGCGATCGAGGGGATGACCTGCGCCGCCTGCGCGAGCCGTATCGAAAAGGTGCTGAACCGCCTGCCAAGCGTCAGCGCAACAGTCAATTTCGCCGCCGAAACGGCACGTATCACCTATACCCCCGGCCTGGTCGAGCCGGGCGCCTTTGATGCCGCGATTGCCAAGGCCGGCTATCGCGCACAAGCGATCGAAAAGCGCAGTACAAACGACACATCGGGCCAGCAGGACCGCTGGCTGCTGATCGGCGCGATCGCGCTGACGCTGCCGCTGGTCGCGCAGATGCTGGGGATGTTTGCCGGCTCGCACGCCATCATGCTGCCGGTGTGGCTGCAGGCCTTGCTGGCTACGCCCGTCCAATTCGTCGCCGGCTGGCGCTTCTACCGTGGGGCCTACAAGGCCCTGCGTGGCGGCTCGGCCAATATGGATGTGCTGGTCGCCATCGGTACCTCGGCCGCTTATGGCTTCAGCCTGTTCGCCTGGTGGTTTGCCGCGTCGCCCCATGTGTATTTCGAAGCCAGTGCCTCGGTGATCACGCTGGTGCTGCTCGGCAAGCTGCTCGAAGCCAATGCCAAACGCCGCACGCTTGAAGCACTCGAAGCGCTGGCGCGGCTCGCGCCGCAAACCGCGCATATCGAACGCGATGGCCATCTGGTCGAAGTCCCTGCCGCAAGCCTGCGGCATGGCGACCGCTTCGTGGTGCTGGCTGGCTCGGCGATACCGGTGGACGGTATCGTCACCGATGGTGAGGGCAGCGTCGACGAAGCCACGCTGACCGGTGAAAGCCTGCCTGTCGCCAAGCGCCGTGGCGACCCGGTGTTCGCCGCCACCTTGAACCAGGACCAGGTATTGCGCTGCGAAGCCACCCAGACCGGTGCCGACACGCAGTTCGCGCAGATCGTCAGGCTGACGCGCGAGGCCCAGGGCAGCCGTGCGCCGATCCAGCGCCTGGCGGACCAGGTATCGGCCGTGTTCGTGCCGGTGGTGCTGGTGATCAGCCTGCTCACACTCATCGTATGGTGGTGGCTGGCTGGTTTCGAAACGGCCCTGATCAACGCCGTGGCCGTGCTCGTGATCGCCTGCCCGTGTGCCCTGGGGCTCGCCACGCCGACGGCCGTCATCGTGGCGAGCGGGCTGGCTGCCCGCCATGGCATCCTGATCAAGAATGCCACCGCACTCGAGCATGCCGGCCGTATCGACGTGCTGGCGCTCGACAAGACGGGAACCCTGACCGAAGGCTCGCCACGCCTGGTCGACAGCCGCCTGCTAGGCGATGCGGCACGAATCTGGCAGTTGACGCTGACGCTCGCCGAGGCATCCACCCACCCCTTGTCGCAAGCACTGGCCGAGGCCGCACGTGCCCAGGGCGCCACGCCCCAGCCGGGCGTGGCTGTCAACAACGAGCTCGGAAAAGGCCTGTCCGCCAAGCTGGATGCGGCAGAGAGCAGCTACCGCCTCGGCGCGAGCAACTGGCTGGCGGAGCAGGGCGTCGCCGTCGATAGCGCCTTGATCGACGCCTGGCGCGCCAAGGGCTGGGCCGTCAGCGGGCTGGCCATCGGCGACCGATTGCTGGCCTGGTTTGCGCTTGCCGATGCGCTGCGGCCCGATTCCACCGCCGCTGTGGCACGGCTGCACGGCATGGGCGTCTCCACCTTGATGCTGACCGGCGACCACGCCACGGCTGCCGCCGCCATCGCAACTCAGGCAGGTGTGAAGGAATGGCGTGCGCAATTGCTGCCCGGCGACAAGACCCGCGCGGTGACTGCATTGCACGATGCCGGCAAGCATGTCGCCATGATCGGCGACGGCGTCAACGATGCCCCCGCGCTTGCGGCGGCCGACGTCAGCTTCGCCATCGGCGGTGGCGCCGATGCGGCGGTGGCCAGCGCGGACATCACGCTCAAGCGCGCCAACCTCAGCGCACTGGCCGATGCGATCGACTTGTCGCGGGCGGCCATGGCCAAGATCCGCCAGAACCTGTTCTTCGCCTTCATCTACAACGTGCTCGGCATACCGCTTGCGGCGCTGGGCATGCTGAGCCCGGTCATCGCCGGGCTGGCGATGGCCTTGAGTTCCGTATCGGTCGTCAGCAACTCGTTGTCGCTCAAGCGTTGGCGGCCGAGGGGCGACTGAGTCGCCGTCAATCAACTACCCAGGAGAACCCGTCATGAACGAATTGCAAATGAAAGTCAGCGGCATGAGCTGCGGCGGCTGCGTCAGCAGCGTGACCAAGGCACTGAAAGCCGTGCCCGGCGTCAGTGAAGTCGAGGTCGAGCTGGCCAGCGGCGCAGTGCATGTCACATTCGATGCCAGCCAGGCCGGCGCCGAGGCGCTACGCCAAGCTGTCGAGGATGCCGGCTATGACGTCGCCTGATGATCCGCACGAGGGCTGCTGCGACGCGGCCGAGCGGCAGACCATTCAGCCCCACAAGGCGCAGCTGCTCAAACGCCTGAAGCGGGTGGAGGGCCAGGTGCGCGGCATCGCCAACATGGTCGAAACCAATCGCTATTGCGTCGACATCCTGACCCAGATCCAGGCCGCACGCGCGGCCCTGGACGCCGTATCGCTGCAAATCCTGCAGGACCACCTGAAGGGCTGCGTCCAAAACGCCGTCAAGGAAGGAGAAGGCGAGCGGATGATCGAGGAAATGGCGTTGGTGCTGAGTAAATGGAAGGGATGAAGTATGGGCGAGGCTGCTTCATCGGTTAAAATGCGTAAACGTATGTTCGCTGCGTTGCCTGCCTGGGAGATTGGCGGGTAACTAACCGGCACACCCCGTTTGTGCCTCATTGATTCGAATGCTATACAATATTTGATAATATTGTATAGACATGGATGCTCTGTGACTCAGCCCCGCTACCAAGCCATCAAATCCTACCTGCTGCAGCGTATCCGTGATCAGATCTATGTCCCGGGCGGCAAGATTCCGCCCGAGGTGCTGCTGGCCGAACAGTTCGGGGTGAGCCGTATGACGGTAAACAAGGCGATCCGTGATCTGGTCGGGGATGGCCTGCTGGTGCGGTTTGCCGGCGATGGCACCTATGTAGCCGATACGCGTGCCGAATCGCCGCTGTTGTCGGTGTGCAGCATTGCCGGCGAGATTCGCCGCCGCGGCCACCAGTATTCGAACGATATCGTGTTCCTGCGGGAAGAGGTGGTCGATGACGCGGTGGCGCTGCGGCTGGGGGTCAAGGTCGGCAGCAAGGTGTTCCATTCGCTGATCGTGCACAAGGAGGACGGGACGCCGATCCAGCTCGAGGACCGTTATCTGAATCCGCGCTGGGTACCGCATTATCTCGAACAGGATTTTTCGAAGATCACCCCTAATGAGTACCTGACCCAGGCGTGCCCGCTGTCTGACATCGAACACATCGTCGAGGCCATCGTGCCGAGCGATGAGGAGTTGGAACTACTCGAAATCGAGGCGGGCGAGCCGTGCCTGCTGGTGCATCGCCGTACCTGGTCGAGCGATCGGCTGGTGAGCTTTGCCCGCCTGACCCATCCCGGCTCCCGCTACAAGCTGCGTTCGCAGGTGCATGTCGACGTCTGAGCATGCCTTGTCGATGCCTGTGCCAAGGCATCATTCGATCCAGCTGGTCTGACTGACAAGGGCGTCGCAATATGCGGCGCCCTTTTTCATTGCCCGCTTGCCCTGAGCGGGCGACCCGGGGGGCATCTGCTGCCGGGTATTGCCTGATGCGCCTTCCAGCCCGCCGCGGCTGGAGACATGCCGCCCCCACTGCGCAATTTTCCCTGCTTCACCTTGACGTCGCATGTATTGCCATTTAATGTATATACAAATGAATTGAAAGTTAGACATTTTATGCGCGCCGACTTGCCAATTGCCTATGACCGTGTCTGGTTGAACGCCCGTCTCATTGACGATGGCGAGGTCGGCGGTACGGCCTGCGCGATTTTTGCAAGCGCGGGCCGGGTGGCGGCGATATTGCCGATGGCGGCGCTAGCCGATGTCCCGATGGAGCGCGCGAGCGATCTGCAGGGGGCGTGGGTCAGCGCGGTATTGATCGATTGCCACACCCATCTGGTATACGGCGGTAGCCGCGCCGAAGAATGGGCGCTGCGGCTTGCCGGCCTGCCTTATGCCGAGATCGCCAGACGTGGCGGCGGCATCGTGTCGACTGTGCGGGCGACCCGGACGCTGTCCGACGATGCCTTGCTGGAAGCCGCGATGCCGCGTGCGCAGGCGCTGGCGGCCGAGGGCGTGGGTTGTATCGAGATCAAATCCGGCTACGGGCTGACGCTCGCGGATGAGCTGAAGATGTTGCGCGTGGCCCGGCGCGTGGGGGAGCAGGCCAGGGTCGAGGTGTCGGCCACGTTGCTCGCTGCGCATACGGTGCCGCCCGAGTTCGCCGGGCGTGCCGACGACTACGTGACGCTGATCTGCGAGGAGATCATCCCCGCCGCGGCCGAAGGCGGCTTGGCCGAGGCTGTCGACGTGTTCTGCGAGCGCATCGGCTTCTCACTGGCCCAGACCGAGCGCATCTATGCGGCGGCGCAAGCGCATGGCCTGGCGATCAAGGGCCATATGGAGCAGCTGTCGAATCTGCACGGCAGCGAGCTGGCCGCGCGCTGTGGTGCCTGGTCGGTCGATCATCTGGAATATCTGGACGAGGCGGGCATTGCCGCGCTGGCGGCGCGTGGCACGGTGGCGGTGCTGCTGCCGGGTGCCTTCTACTTCCTGCGCGAACAGCAGTTGCCGCCTGTGGCCGCGCTGCGCGCGGCAGGGGTGCCGATGGCGCTGGCGACGGATTGCAACCCGGGCACCAGCCCGTTTGCCTCGCTGCGCATGATGCTGAACCTCGGCTGTACGCTGTTTGGCCTGACACCACAGGAGGCGCTGGCCGGCGTCACCCGCCACGCCGCACGGGCGCTGGGCCGCAGCGACCGGCTCGGCACGCTGGCGGTCGGCAAGGAGGCGAGCTTCTGCGTATGGGATATCGAACACCCGGCCGGGCTGGCCTACCAGCTTGGCGTCAACCCCCTGAAACAGCGCGTCTGGCGCGGAGAGGCCGTCTAAATGTGGAACCGACCTGATATGGCGATCTGGCAGGGCCGCGTCGACGACGAAGAACACGGCGATAGCCGGCGCTGGCATCAGCTGGTGCTGCCGGCGAGCGAGGGCGTGGCGCCGGGCGTGGCGCTGCTCGGCTTCGCCTGTGATGAGGGGGTGCGCCGCAACCATGGCCGGCCCGGTGCGCGCCAGGCGCCCATGGCGATCCGCGCGGCATTGGCCAATCTGGCCTGGCACCACCCGCAGCCGCTCTACGATGCGGGCGATGTGGCATGCGAGGGCGAGGCGCTGGAAGCCGCCCATGCCGAATTGTCGGCGCATGTCGGCAGCCTGCTTGCGGCGGGGCATCGGCCGCTGGTGCTCGGTGGCGGGCACGAGGTGGCGTTCGGCTCATTTGTCGGTCTGGCGGACTACCTTGCCAACCAAGTGCCTACGGCGCGCGTTGGCATTCTGAACCTCGATGCGCATTTCGACTTGCGTCAGGCCGCGCAGGCCAATTCCGGTACGCCGTTCCGGCAGATCGCCGAGGACTGCGCGCGGCGCGGCTGGCCCTTCCACTACGCCTGTTTCGGCGTCGCCGAGCCTTCCAACACCGAGGCGCTGTTCGAGCGGGCGCGAGCGCTGGGCGTGGCGTTCCGGCTGGACGAACAAATGTCCGTGGCACAACTGCCCGAGGCCCTGTCTGCGGTCCAGGCATTTGTCGCTGGTGTCGATCATCTCTATCTGACCATCGATCTCGATGTCCTGCCTGCCTGGCAGGCACCCGGCGTCAGCGCGCCGGCGCCCCGTGGCGTCGCGCTCGAAGTGGTCGAGGCGATCATTGACATGGTCAAGGCGAGCGGGAAATTGCGTCTGGCCGATCTGGCCGAGCTCAACCCCACCCAGGACATCGATTCGCGCACGGCAAAGACCGCCGCGCGGCTGGTATACCGCCTGGCCAAGTAGCCGGGCTGCGAGCGCCGCCGGACAAGGCCCCGCGCGGCCCCGAGAGGCGCTTGGCAGTTGGCCTGCAGGCCAGGCCCGATGATGCAACCGTGGTGCTGCCCCGAGCGGCGCCCAACAACAGGAGACAACCCATGAGCTTTACCCGCCACGACCCCAAACGCGTCATCCGTGCCCCGCGCGGCAGCGAGCTGAGCTGCAAGAGCTGGCTGACCGAGGCGCCATTCCGCATGCTCCAGAACAACCTGGACCCGGACGTGGCCGAGCGTCCGGAGGACCTGGTCGTCTACGGTGGCATCGGCCGCGCGGCGCGCTCGTGGGAGTGCTACGACAAGATTCTCGAGGTGCTCAAGCGCCTCGACGACGACCAGACGCTGCTGATCCAGTCCGGCAAGCCGGTCGGCGTGTTCCCGACCCATGCCGACGCGCCGCGTGTGCTGCTCGCCAATTCCAACCTGGTGCCGCACTGGGCCAACTGGGAGCATTTCAACGAGCTCGATAAAAAGGGCCTGATGATGTACGGCCAGATGACGGCCGGCTCGTGGATCTACATCGGCTCGCAGGGCATCGTGCAAGGGACGTACGAGACCTTTGCCGCCGTCGCCAAGCAGCATTTCGGTGGTGTCGCGCAGGGCAAGTGGATACTCACCGGCGGCCTTGGCGGCATGGGCGGTGCGCAGCCGCTGGCCGGCGTGATGGCTGGCTTCAACGTGCTGGCCGTCGAGTGTGACGAAACCCGCATCGACTTCCGTCAGCGCACCCGCTATGTCGATTTCAAGGCCAAAACGCTCGACGAGGCGCTGGCGATCATCAACGAGGCCAACGCATCGGGCAAGGCGATCTCGGTCGGCCTGCTCGGCAACGCGGTCGATGTGTTCGGCGAGCTGGTCAGGCGCGGCATCACGCCCGACGTGGTGACCGACCAGACCAGTGCGCATGATCCACTCAACGGCTACCTGCCGCAGGGATGGACGATGCAGGACTGGAAGGCCCGCCGCGACAGCGATCCGGCCGGGGTGGTGAAGGCGGCCAAGGCCTCGATGGCGGTGCAGGTGCGCGCGATGCTGGCCTTGCAGGAGCGCGGTGCGGCAACGCTCGACTATGGCAACAACATCCGCCAGATGGCGCTGGAAGAGGGCGTGCAGAATGCCTTCGATTTCCCTGGCTTCGTGCCGGCCTATATCCGGCCACTGTTCTGCGAAGGCATCGGCCCCTTCCGCTGGGTGGCGCTGTCCGGCGACCCGGAGGACATCTACAAGACCGATGCCAAGGTGAAGGAGCTGATCCCCGACGACCCGCACCTGCACAACTGGCTCGACATGGCGCGCGAGCGCATCGCCTTCCAGGGCCTGCCGGCGCGCATCTGCTGGGTCGGGCTGAAAGACCGCGCCCGGCTTGGTCTGGCGTTCAACGAGATGGTGAAGAACGGCGAGCTGAAGGCACCGATCGTCATCGGCCGCGACCACCTCGATTCGGGTTCGGTGGCGAGCCCCAACCGCGAGACTGAGAGCATGATGGATGGTTCCGACGCGGTGTCTGACTGGCCGCTGCTGAACGCGCTGTTGAATACCGCTGGCGGCGCGACCTGGGTATCGCTGCACCACGGCGGCGGCGTGGGCATGGGGTTCAGTCAGCACGCCGGCGTGGTCATCGTCTGCGATGGCAGCGATGCCGCGGCGAAGCGCGTGGGCCGGGTGTTGCGCAACGACCCCGCCACCGGCGTGATGCGCCATGCCGACGCGGGCTACGCCATCGCGAAACAGTCCGCCCGCGAGAATGGCCTCGATCTGCCGATGCTGTAAGCCGGGGCGGGCGGGCTATACCTACTCTGGTTCGTCCGGCCTGCATTCTGCTACGTGCCATCTGGGCCACGGCCGATACGGCCATGAATCGATTCAAGCATGTCGGGCCAGCGCCCGACCGACAGGGATAACAGCGACATGAACCAATTCCAGATCAAACCGGGCCAGCTCACCCTGGCCGCCCTACGCCGAGTCTGGCGCGCACCCCTCCAACTGAGCCTCGACCCCGCCAGCCACGCCGCCATCGACAGCTCCGCCGCCACGGTGGCGCGTGTGCTGTCCGAGGGCCGCGTGGTCTACGGCATCAACACCGGCTTCGGCCTGCTGGCGAACACCCGCATCGCCGAAAACGACCTGGAGCTGCTGCAGCGCTCCATCGTGCTGTCGCACGCGGCCGGTGTCGGCGACATGATGCGCGAGGCGACGGTGAGGCTGATGCTGGTGCTGAAGATCAACTCGCTGGCGCGGGGTTTCTCCGGCATCCGCCGCGAAGTGATCGAGGCGATGATCAGGCTGGTCAACGCCGAAGTCTACCCGGTCATCCCGCAGAAGGGCTCGGTCGGCGCATCGGGCGATCTGGCGCCGTTAGCCCACATGGCCTGTGTGCTGATCGGCGAGGGTGAGGTGACTTACCATGGCGAACGCCTGTCCGGCGCGGCCGGTATGAAGATCGCCGGCCTCGCACCGATCACGCTGGCGCCGAAGGAAGGCCTGGCGCTGCTCAACGGCACGCAGGCATCGACGGCGTTCGCGCTCGAAGGCCTGTTCGCCGCCGAAGACCTGTTCGCCGCCGGCGTCGTCACCGGCGCGCTATCGGTCGAGGCCGCGCAGGGCTCACGCACGCCGTTCGATGACCGCATTCATCAGGTGCGCGGCCACGCTGGCCAGATCGATGTGGCGACGGCCTACCGCAAGCTGCTCGACCATTCCGAGATCGAGCATTCGCACGAACACTGCGGCAAGGTGCAGGACCCGTATTCGCTGCGTTGCCAGCCGCAGGTGATGGGCGCCTGCCTGACGCAGATCCGCAACTCGGCGGCCATCCTGCTGACCGAGGCGAATTCGGTCTCGGATAATCCGCTGGTGTTTGCCGGCGACAACGACATCCTATCCGGTGGCAATTTCCACGCCGAGCCGGTGGCGTTCGCCGCCGACAACCTGGCGTTGGCGATCGCCGAGATCGGCTCGTTGTCCGAGCGCCGCATGGCGCTGCTGATCGACAGCAAGCTGTCGGGCCTGCCGCCCTTCCTGGTCGATAACGGCGGGGTCAACTCGGGCTTCATGATCGCGCAGGTGACGGGGGCCGCACTGGCCTCGGAGAACAAGACGCTGGCGCACCCGGCCTCGGTCGATAGCCTGCCGACCTCGGCCAACCAGGAAGACCACGTCTCGATGGCCACTTTCGCCGGTCGCCGCCTGCGCGATATGGCGGACAACACGGCGGGCATCCTGGCGGTGGAGCTGTTGGCGGCCTGCCAGGGGGTCGATTTCCGCGCGCCGCTGAAGACGTCGGCGGAGCTGGAGCAGGCCAAGGCACTGCTGCGCGCCCGCGTGTCGTTCTACGACAAGGACCGCTATTTCGCGCCCGATATCGAGAAGGCGAAAGACCTGATCCAGCAGGGCGGCTACGATCGTTTCCTGCAGGATGGGCTGTTGCCGTCGCTGTAAGGAGGAGGGGGGCAATTCTTGCCGAAAGGGAGGTTGAATTTCGAGCTTTTTGCCTAGGTGAAAAGCTCGAAAAGCCAAGCCTGACAAGGGTTTGCCCCCATATCGCTGTTTCCCGCTGAGGCGTTAATATTTGTGCGCTGCACAAAATGCGCACTTTGATCAACGCCTCACAAGGGGAACAAAATGGAAGACAATCTGCTGGTCCTTGAAACCCCGATTCGTCGTGGTGCCTATATCGGCCGAGTGTTCAAGCGTTTCAGCGGCGTGCGCGCCGAATTGCTGCTTGATCTCGATGGCCGTACCGAAACCGTCGCCAAGGGCGGTCGTTTCCCGAGTGTGGATGCAGCTTGCGCCTGGTTGCGCAATCGTCCGGAACTCGGCGAGCAAGCCCGTATCGCGGCCTGATCCAGGCAGCAACCCACTATCCTCGAGCGAGCGGCGGTAACCCGCGTCTTTCCCTGGTGAGAGACGACGAGGTGTCACGCACTCCCTGCGAGGATGTTTTTTTCGTGTTGCGATGCAGTACTGCGGCCGGCTTAGCGCTTGCTACATCCGGTAGGTGCTGAACACGTAGCGGGGCGATTGTCCCATCAGCCGCAAGAACTGCTCTCCGTCAATGCGCACGAGCTGGCAGTGATCGCCGGCCTCGAAGTAGACATCCGGTTGTTCGAGCAGGCTGTAATCGACGACCGTGGGCAGCCCGTAGGGTTCGCCAAATGGCGGGATGGCACCTGGCTCGCAGTCGTAGAACAGATAGGCCACCTCATCCTCGGTGGCGATCCGGTAGCGGTGGTGCAGTTGCTCCGACAACTGTTCGACCGACACCTTGCGGTCCGCCGGCAATACCGCGACCAGATAATGCTCCCCGTCTGACAGCAGTACACATTTCGCCACGCGGTGCGGCGAGATCTGGGCGGTGCGTGCCGATGCGCGGCTGGTGTCGGTGTGGGGATGGTCAATGAGCTGGAAATGAGTCTGGTGGCTGTCGAGAAACTGCTGCAGGGTGGGCGCGAGCGACATGGGATGACTCCGGGAAGTGCACTTGGGCACTTTGGGTATAGCCCATTTCCACTTCAATACAAGCTGCTCGATATAAAAACATCAACATAATCAATGCATTGTATTTGTGTTGTGGAATATACGAACACGTGCACAGCCGATCGGGCGGGCAAAATCCGTGCCCTGTGGATTTCGCCAATCTGTGGATAACTTTGTGGAAGTATTTTTGGAATCGGCTTTGTCAAGCCACTCTTGGCTTGTCAAGAGTGTGTGCTCTATTTTTCGTTATAATTTTTGTCTTTAATAATCAGTGACTTGTGATGGCCGCCAATTGTTGCTCTGACGCTGGGTGAACGTCCGGCAGGGATCATGCAGAAGTGGATAAGTCAAGCTGATGTGCGGGAAGTAATATGGCCGTTACATTGCTGTAACGGCCATGTCATCTTGCCATCATCGGCGCGCAACCTGCGCAGGGCAAATTAGCGCTTTGCGGCGTCCGGCAGCAGGATGTTGAGTTCGAGTACCTCGTAGTTGTCCTGCTTCTCCAGCGATACCTTGATATCGTCCTGGTTGACGCTGATGTACTTCGAGATCACTGCGATCAGCTCTTCCTTGAGTTGCGGCAGATAATCCGGCGCCGGCCCCATGCGGCCAGCCCGTTCGTGGGCCAGGATGATCTGCAGACGTTCTTTGGCGACTTGTGCGCTGGGCTGCTTGCGGCCGAGCAAATAATCGAGAAACGACATGATCAGCCCCCGAACAGACGTTTCAGGAAGCCGGGCTTCTGATAGTCGGTGAAGCGCAGCGGCCGGTCTTCGCCAAGGAAGCGGGACACGACATCCTTGTAGGCTTCGGCGACATCGGAGCCATTCATGTGGATCGCCGGGGTGCCGGCATTCGAGGCCTGCAGTACCGTTTCGGATTCCGGAATCACACCGATCAGCGGAATGCGCAGGATTTCCTGCACGTCGGCGAGCGACAGCATTTCGCCTTCATCGACGCGCTTGGGCGAATAGCGTGTCAGCAACAGGTGGGTTTTCACTGTCTCACCCTTCTCCGCGCGGCGGCTCTTCGCATCGAGAATGCCGAGGATGCGGTCGGAGTCGCGCACCGAGCTGACTTCCGGGTTGGTGACGACCAGCGCCTCGTCGGCGAAATACAACGCCATCAGCGCGCCGGTTTCGATGCCGGCGGGCGAATCGCAGACGATGTAGTCGAAGCCGTCATTCGCCAGCTCGTTCAATACCGTCTCGACGCCTTCACGCGTCAGGGCATCCTTGTCGCGCGTCTGCGAGGCAGGCAGCACGTACAGGTTGTCGCAATGCTTGTCGCGAATCAGCGACTGTTTGAGCGACGATTCCTTGTTGATCACGTTGATCAGGTCATACACCACGCGGCGTTCGCAACCCATGATGAGGTCGAGATTGCGCAGGCCCACGTCGAAATCGATGACGACGGTTTTCTTGCCGCGCAGGGCGAGGCCGGACGAGAAGCTGGCGCTGGAGGTGGTTTTGCCCACACCACCCTTGCCGGAGGTGACGACTACAATTTTTGCCACGATGAATCCTTAAGAAAAAACTTGCTTACCGTTACAACGACGCAATCATCAGCTTGTCGCCGTCGAGATAGATTTGGGCCGGTTTGCCCCGGAATTCTTTGCCCCAGTCGTGCTCGAAGGTGCGGTAGATACCGGCGATCGACACCAGTTCCGCTTCGAGGCTCAGGGTGAAAATACGTGCCGTGGTGTCACCGCGGACTCCGGCCAGCGCACGGCCCCGCAAAGGGCCATAAACGCTGATATTGCCGTCGGCGAGCACTTCGCCCCCCGCGCTGACCATGTCGCGTACGATCAGGTCGCCATGGCGGGCGTAGCTCTGCTGCCCGGTGCGCACTGGCTTGTCGACGATACGGCTGCCCGCTGGCGTGACGGTTTCCGCCGGTGCCGTAGCGGTTGGCGCAGGTGCGGTTGGCTCCGGCTCGGCTGGTGCCGCGCTCGCAGCGTCATTCGCAGATCTGGCCGGTGCTTCACCTGCGCCGCCGGCGATGAGGCCGAGGCCGGCTGCCAGCGCGGCAGCTTGCTGTGCCGGCGTGCCGTTGCGCACGGCAACAGTCACCGCACCATGCCGCTTGAGTGTGTCCTTGAGTGCGCCAAAATCGATCGAATCTGCCTGCTCGACGAGCGTCAGGTCCGCTACCACCGGGTCGTTGTCGAAAAAGCCGGGGGTGCGGGCTAGCTTGCCGTCCAGATCGGCTTGCACCTCAGCCCAGTTGGCCGATTTCAGCCAGAGTACGATCAGGCTGAAGGGCTCGCTCTTGAACTCGAAGCTGGTTGGCTGGGTGGGGGACGGGCGAGCAGGACGTACCGAAGCGGTCATTATTCTAGTAATCGTTATAATTCAATGATTTGGCGTGAGGCCGGAATCGGCCCGGTCAGCGCTGGAGTTTACCGTTTATCCACAGGTCATTCAAGGCGCTTTGCGGGGGCGTTGCCACACCAACATGCGGTTGTTGGACGGCATGGCATGGTCTGCAACCGCCGCCAGTCCGTGGCTTGCAGCCAGTTGATGCAGCGTGTCGGCATCGCGCAAGCCGCTGTCGGGCCCATAGGCCTGTTTGAGCCATCGGTCGAATTCGGCATTGCTGGCGGAGGTGTACTGGCCGCCATAGTTGAATGGCCCGTAGACCATGAACAAGCCGTGTTGCGGAAGGCAACGCGCAACGCCCGCAAACAGGCGCGATACCAGTGGCCAGGAGACGATATGGCAGGTGTTGGCGGTGAATACATGGTCGCAAGCCAGGTCCTGCCAATGGGCCGTGCCGATGTCGAGCGCGAGTGGCGCGCGTAGATTCGGGGCACCCGCCTCGTGCCGCCAGGCCTCGATGCCGGCATGATGATGAGGTAGATCGCTGGGCTGCCAGACGATGTGCGGCAGTGCGCGGGCAAACGTTGCCGCGTGCTGACCGGTGCCGCTGCCGATTTCCAGTACGGTGGCAGGGTGTTGCAGGTGGCGCGAGATAAGCTGCAAGATCGGCTGGCTGTTGCGTTCGCAGGCTTCGGAATAGGGCTTGTCCACCATGATGCGTATTCTGTGGATAACTTTGTGGGGAAACTGACTGGGTGAAACGTTGTGTTGTTGGGACACGCAAGTTCTGTGCCGGGCAGGAAACTTGCTGTATCTAATATTCAATTAAAAACAATAAGTTGAGCGTTTCCGCATGCGGCTCGAAGCCGTGCCATTCCTGATGTGGCTCACGCCCAAAACAGTGGATAAGTCAAGACAAAATGGGCTGCCCGCGATGCGACGGGCAGCCCATTGATTTTGCTGCGCTTTTGCGTTGCTCAGAATACCTTCCAGAACGGCTTGCTGTCCTTCTCTCCGGTCAGGTAGCGGCTCTGTGGGTAATTCTTGGCCAGCACACGGCGTGTGTCGTCGCGCAGCGTCGGCTGCTGCAGCGCATCGTAGCCTTCAATCATGACGACCAGCGCCTCCTCGACCGACGGGGTCTGCGGGTAGTTCTTGAGTACGTCGGCAGCCCGGTTGACGGCGGCCAGCGGTGCCTGGCGGGCCAGGTAGTAGCGGGCCACGTGCACTTCATGGGCGGCAAGGCCGTTGACCAGCTTGTTCATGCGCTCGACCGCATCGGGCGAATACTTGCTGTTGGGGAAGCGCTGCACCAGCTCCTTGAAGGCATCGAACGATTCGCGGCTCGACTTGGGGTCGCGCTCGGTCATGTCCTGCTGGTTGATCTTCGATAGGAGACCGTCGTCCTCCAAGTAGTTGACGATGCCTTTCAGATAGTAGGCATAGTCGACATTGGGGTGCGTCGGGTGCATCTTGATGAAGCGGTCGCACGCGGCGATGGCCAGGGCCGGTTCACCGTCCTTGTATTGCGCGTAGGCGATCTCAAGCTGCGCCTGCTGGGCGTAGCGGCCATAGGGGTAGCGTGCTTCGAGCTTTTCGAACAGCTGGATCGAACGCTGGATATTGCCATTGTCGAGCGCTTCTTTCGCCTCGGCATAGATCTGGTCCGGGCCCCACTTGGCGGTCTCGTCCTGCTGTTCCGGCAACAGGCCGCAAGCGGTGAGCAGGGTCAAACTCAGGATTGCGGCGCGGCTTAGGGTTACAATACGCTTCATGATGCCTTCCGATATGAATCCCGACGATTATAACCGAAACGACACCGACGACGCCGACAGCGTCTCCAGTTCGGTGCCGGACGATTGTGCCGGTCAGCGCTTCGATCAGGCGCTCGCCAAGATGTTCCCCGATTATTCCAGAAGCCGCCTGCAAGGCTGGCTCAAGGATGGCCATATCCTGCTCGACGGCAAGCAGGTTGACGGCAAGACCAAGGTATGGGGCGGCGAACAGGTCGAGATGGCGCCGCAGCTGCTGCCCGACGAGCTGGCCTTCGTGCCGCAGGATGTGCCGCTCGACATCCTGTATGAAGACGACACCTTGCTGATCCTCGACAAGGTGGCCGGCCTGGTGGTGCACCCCGGCAGCGGCAACTGGGACGGTACGGTGCTCAACGGCCTGCTGTACCGCTTCCCCGAACTCAAGCATGTGCCGCGCGCCGGCATCGTGCACCGGCTCGACAAGGAAACCAGCGGCCTGATGGTCGTGGCCAGAACCCTGCCGGCCCAGCTCAACCTGGTGCAGCAACTAGCCGCCCGCACCGTCAAACGCGAATATGTCGCGGTGGCGCAGGGGCTGGTACGCGCCGGCGGCACGGTGGATGCGCCGATTGGCCGGCATAGCCGTGACCGCACCAAGATGGCGGTCACCGCCTATGGCAAGCCGGCGATCACCCACTACTCGGTGCTCGAACATTACCGCTGTCACACGCTGATCAAATGCCGGCTCGAGACCGGGCGGACGCACCAGATCCGCGTGCATATGGCGCACATCGGCCATCCGCTTGCCGGCGACCCGGTCTACGGCGGCCAGCCGCCGCGTGGCATGACCCCCGAGCTATACCAGGCGGCGTCCCAATTGGGGCGCCAGGCCTTGCATGCGCGCAAGCTCGGTTTGATTCACCCTGCGACGGGCAAGCCGATGAGCTGGCGCTCGCCAATTCCTGTCGACCTGCAGGCGCTGATCGACTATCTGCGCGCCGACATCCGCGGCGAAACCGAAGACTACGACGATGACTGGGACGACGACGAATATGATGTCGATGTCGTCTACACACCCTGAGTGCGGCATGAGCGAACCGAAGCTGATCAAACCCGAGTGGCCCGCGCCAGCGAATGTCGCGGCGCTGTTTTCGACACGGCTGGGCGGGGCCAGCCAGGCGCCGTTCACGAGCTTCAACCTGGGGCTGCATGTCGGTGACGAGCCCGCGCATGTCGCGGCCAATCGCGCCGCGCTGCGGCAACTGTTGCCCGGCGAGCCGGTCTGGTTGAACCAGGTGCACGGTACGCACGTCGTCGATGCGGACGGCCACCCGTCCACCCCGGATGCCGACGCCAGTGTTGCCCGGCAGCCCGGCACCGTCTGCGCGGTGATGACGGCCGACTGCCTGCCGGTCTTGCTGTGCGACCGTGCCGGCTGCGTGGTGGCGGCCGCCCATGCGGGATGGCGCGGGTTGCTCAATGGTGTGCTCGAGCAGACGGTGGATGCCATGGGCGCCCCCCCTGAACAGTTGATGGCATGGCTCGGGCCGGCCATCGGGCCCGATGCGTTCGAAGTCGGGGCCGAAGTGCGGGAGGCATTCGTGGCGCTCGACCCGGCGGCCGACGACGGCTTCGAGCCGATCCCGGAGGGCAAGTACCTGGCCGACATCTACCTGTTGGCGCGCCAGCGGCTGCGCCGGATGGGGGTTACCGACATTCACGGTGGCGAGCACTGCACCGTGATAGAACGCGAACGCTTCTTTTCCTATCGCCGCGACGGCCGCACGGGCCGTATGGCGGCGCTGATCTGGCTGCGCCCCCAGGGCTGAGCCGCTGTCACAGCATGGGCGGCATCCTGCCGTGGCCCCTGTTCATGGCTTGGGCGGTGTCTCACCATCGCCTGCCTGCGGTGTGGGCTGTTCGGGCGTGCGCCGCCGGCGGCGCGCGGATGAGCCGGTCAGCCAATACAGCACGACCGTCAGAAACACCCCGAAGAAGAGAAACTTGAACACGCCATCGATTACCGTGTCACTCGCCGCAGCGTAGATCAATACCACATAAAGCCATCCGATCAGGACGATATATCGCATCTGCAAAAAATCCTTGGAAAATGCCGTTTTTTCGCTCGGAAACGGCATTAGGGTAAACGATAACTTATTAATTTATTAAGTGTTTCTTATTTTGCGGGTGCAATAAAATTTCTGTAAAACGACTGCGCAATACTCTTCAGTTGCGCTATGATCAGCGCTGAACCTGAGGTTCAACTCTAATAATCCGTTGCATTGCAGCATAATATTTTGGGGAGACAGTCAACGTGGCATCCGATTCGAACGGCGCGGTTCTGGATAAACTGTTCGAGACCATTACCGCCAGCAACAAACAGTGGGTGGAGCAATTCGTCAACACCGTGACCCCCACGCAACCCGAACCACAAGAGCAGTTCTACCCCAATCTGATTTCCAGCCTGGTCCAAAATACCTCGCACCTGGTCGAAAAACAGGGCGAATTCTACAAGCAGCAGATGGATCTGTGGCTCAACATGCTCGGCGGCCAGGTGCGTGGCGCCGATCGCCGTGGCGAAGTGCGCCCAGGCAGCGCCGATCGCCGCTTCAACGCCCCGGAGTGGGAACAATACCCGCTGTTCGGCTACATCAAGCAATACTATCTGCTGACCTCCCAGTGGCTGACCGATCTGGTCGAAGGCGCCGAGCTCGAGCACGATGCCAAGGAGCGCGCGCTGTTCTTCACCAAGCAGTATATCGACGCGCTGAGCCCGACCAACTTCCCGCTGACCAACCCCGAAGTGCTCAAGCTCGCGCTCGAGACCAACGGGCAGAGCCTGGCCGAGGGCCTAAAGAATCTCGCCGAGGACATGGAGAAGGGCCACATCTCGCTGACCGACGAGTCGCTGTTCGAGGTGGGGCGCAATGTGGCGGTCACTCCCGGCCAGGTGGTGTTCGAGAACGAGCTGATCCAGCTGATCCAGTACACGCCGACCGCAGAGCAGGTCTACGAGCGGCCGCTGCTGGTGATCCCGCCGGCCGTCAACAAGTTTTACCTGATGGACCTGCAGCCTGATAACTCCTATGTTCGCTACATGGTCGAGCGCGGCTACAACACTTTCCTCATCTCGTGGAAGAACATCGGCCCCGAGCTTGGCCATTTGACCTGGGACGATTATGTCGAGAAGGGCATCTTCGCGGCGACCGAGGCGATCAAGTCCATCGGCAAGGTGGAAAAAATCAATGCGCTCGGCTTCTGCGTGGGCGGCGTGATTCTGGCCACCGCACTGGCGGTCGCCAAGGCGCGCGGGCTCGACTGGTACGAGTCGGCAACGCTGATGACGGTGATGGTCGACCACTCGGACCCGGGCGACATCAAGAACTTCATCGACGAGAACCTGGTCAAGAGCCGTGAGGCGCGCCTGGCGCAAGGTGGCGTGATCAGCGGCAAGGAGATTGCGCGCACCTTCTCGTCGCTGCGCTCGAACGACCTGATCTGGAACTACGTCGTCAACAACTACCTCAAGGGCAAGACACCGCCGCCGTTCGACCTGCTGTACTGGAACAACGACTCGGCCAACCTGCCGCTGCCGATGCATACCTTCTTCCTGCGCAATATGTACATGAAGAATGCACTGACCAAGTCCGGCGAGACCGAGCTGTGCGGCGTGAAGATCGACATGAAGTCGGTGACCTTGCCGGTTTATAATTTCGCCGCGCGCGAAGACCATATCGTGCCGTGGAAGACCGCCTACAAGTCGAACTTCCTGCTGGGTGGCCCGGTGCGCTATGTGCTCGGGGCGTCCGGCCACATTGCCGGCTCGATCAACCCGGTCAAGCTCGGCAAGCGTAATTATTGGGTCAACGATCAACTGCCGGAAGATCCCGAAGCCTGGCTCGCCGGCGCTGAATCGAAGCCCGGCAGCTGGTGGGCCGATTGGGATGCCTGGCTGGCGCCGCAATCCGGCGCGCTGGTGGCTGCCCCGAAGGCCCTGGGCAACCGCAGCTACAAGCCGATCGAACCGGCCCCCGGCCGCTACGTCAAAGAGAAGGCAGTGAAAGTCTGATTCAGCCCGCGCGCGGGTGGTGGCCGTGCTGGCCGCCGCCGTGCCGGACTGCAAGTTCATCACGAGATACCGTGGCTGGCATGCGCCAGCCCACTCCCACCCACCTACGGAGCCCCATCATGAATGAAGTCGTCATTGTTGCAGCAGGCCGTACCGCCATTGGCAGTTTCGGTGGCAGCCTTGCAGGCGTCAGCGCGCCCGAACTCGGCGCCCAGGTCATCAAGGCCTTGCTGGCGAAGACCAGCATTGCCCCGGACCAAGTCAGCGAAGTGATCCTGGGTAACGTGCTCACCGCAGGTCTGGGTCAGAACCCGGCGCGTCAGGCACTGATCAAGGCCGGCCTTCCGGTCGAAGTGCCGGGCATGACCATCAACCAGCTCTGTGGCTCCGGCCTCAAGAGCACGCACCTCGCGGCGCAGGCCATCATGCAGGGCGATAGCGATATCGTGATTGCCGGCGGTCAGGAAAACATGTCGGCTGCACCGCATCTGCTGCTCAATAGCCGCAACGGCATCCGCATGGGCAATGGCGCGCTCGTCGACAGCATGATCTACGACGGCCTGACCGACGTGTACAACCAGTACCATATGGGCGTGACGGCTGAAAACATCGCCGCCAAGTTTGGCGTGTCGCGCAGCGAGCAGGATGAATTCGCGCTGGCATCGCAGAACAAGGCTGAAGCCGCCCAGAAGGCCGGCAAGTTCGAAGACGAAATCATTGGCGTGCAGATTCCGCAGAAGAAGGGCGATCCGCTCCTCTTCAACAAGGACGAGTACATCAAGCAAGGCGCCACGATGGAGAGTCTGCAGAAGCTCAAGCCAGCCTTCAACAAGGAAGGTAGCGTGACTGCTGGTAACGCGTCGGGCATCAACGACGGCGCCGCCGCCGTGATCATGATGTCGGCCAAGAAGGCCGCCGAGCTTGGTCTGACGCCGCTGGCCTACGTCAAGGCCTATGCTTCCGCCGGCGTCGATCCGTCGATCATGGGCATGGGCCCGGTACCGGCAACCCAGCGTACGCTGGCACGCGCAGGCTGGAGCATCAATGATCTCGATCTGATCGAAGCCAATGAAGCATTCGCCGCTCAGGCGCTGGGCGTGTCGAAAGAGCTGAAGTGGGATATGAGCCGCGTCAACGTCAACGGTGGCGCGATTGCGCTGGGCCACCCGATCGGTGCGTCCGGTGCACGCGTGCTGGTCACGCTGATCCATGAAATGATCCGCCGCGATGCGAAGAAGGGCCTCGCCACGCTGTGTATCGGCGGTGGCATGGGCGTGGCACTGGCGATCGAACGTCGCTAAGCGCTGCTGCCCCCCAAACAGAAAGGCCGTCCAGCAGGGCGGCCTTTTTACTGCTAGGTTTATAGTCTCAAATCCCGCATTCATCCGGCCGCCCTGCCTGCCGATCCGAAGGCGCGGGTGCTGCGTCAGGCCGATATTGTTCGTTCTATGCACATTAGGCGCGGGCTCTCGGGCGCGTCGGCATGTTCGCACGTGTGTTTCCATTGTGGCCGCCTGACGGTGGCCGGTTCATTTTGCTAATTGATGCCAAGGTGAAACAAATGAGATACGCAAAACTCCTGATGTTGACACCCATCGTACTGGCGGCCTGCTCGACCCAGCCGGAAATGGGCTCGCAATCGGCCAAGACCACGGCCACCGGTGCCGCGGCCGGCGGCACTGCGACCGGCGAGAATTCCGTGCTGGAAAAGTGCGGCAAGCCGCTCGGCACGCTGGCCATTACCGAGGACCAGGGGGCGGACTGGTTCCAGATCATTACCCATCAATACCATTTGCCGCCAACGGCCAATGTGCTGCGCCTGCTGGTGCAGCAGAGCAATTGTTTCGTGGTCGTCGAGCGGGGCGCCGGTTTCCGCCAGATGACCAACGAGCGGGCATTGCAGGCCTCGGGCGAGCTGCGTAGCGGATCGAGTTTCGGCAAGGGGCAGATGGTCTCGGCCGATTACGGCCTGACTCCCAGCGTGGTCTTCAGCAGCAACGATGCGGGCGGCCTCGGCGCGGCGCTGGGCGGGCTCATCCCGGGCGGACACGCTATCGCGGCAGTGGCCGGCTCGGTCAAGTTCAAAGAGGCGCAGACCATGCTGACGCTCGTCGACAACCGTTCTGGCGTGCAGATCGGCGCGGCGGAGGGCAGCTCGTCGAAGACAGACTTTGGCTTGTTCGGCGGCTTGCTTGGCGGCGGTGCGGCAGGTGGGCTGGGGGGCTACACCAAGACGCCCGAGGGCAAGATGCTGGCGGCCGCCTTTACCGATGCCTACAACCAGCTGGTGAAAGCCTTGCGCAACTACAAGCCGCAGGAGGTGCAGGGCGGCCTGGGTACGGGCGGCCAGCTCAAGGTGCAGGGCTCGGATGCCGTGCGCAACGACAGCACGACCAGCGCCCCCGGCGGGAAGAAGAAAAAGAAGAACAACTGAATCGGTGCGGCATTGGCAGGCCACCCTCGGGTGGCCTTCTGTTTGGCGGGCCTGGCGGGCATGCCCCAGGCGGGGGGCTCGGCGATATTAGCGTTGGGGCAGGCCGTCAAACCGGGCTACCGTCACGTGTGCGTCGTCCGGCCCGTTTCGTGGGAGCAGTGCCGCAAGCATGCGGTCGGGCAGTTCCTGCTGGAAGAAGCGGGAGGCATAGCGTCGGGCGGCCTGGCCAAGGCTGGCGCCGCTCCGCCTGTCCTGTCTCAGTGCGAGCAGCAACTGCTCGGCCCCGGACGAGTCGTCGAACAGCAGACCATTGACGCCATGGTCGATATAGTCGGCAAAGCCGCCGCGCCGGCCGCAGACCACGGGCAGGCCACTGGCCATGGCTTCGAACACCACGCGGCCGTATGCCTCGTACCAGCTGTCGCTGGTGCGGTAGATGAAGGCGTCGAGGCTGGCGAGAAAGCTGGCATTGTCGATGGCGCCGGCCGGCAGTAACTCGATGCCCGGTTCGCCATCGAGTTCGGGAGCGAGACAGGTACCGCCCATGATCCTCACCCGCACGCCCTGGTGCGCCAGCCGTCGATACAGAGCGATGTCGTCCGTATGATGTTTTTTCAGCGTGTCGCGGCTCAGGCGTCCGACCGTGAAGGGGCGGGAAGCCTGAGGCGTGCGGCGATCGATCGCGAGAAACGGTGCGACATCGATCGGGCTTTCCAGCACCTGGCCCGGGTAGCCGGACAGGGTGCGCAGCGCGCGCGAGGTATGAATGATATCGGTGCCGCCGCGTGCTTGGGGCAGCCTGCGCAGCACCTTGTCCAGGCGATCCGGCTGATGCGTGTTGTAGAGCACCACCTGGCGCTCGGGGTTGGCCAAGCGCGCCCAGTGGCCAATACGGAAATATACGCCGACGAATACCAGCGTACCGCGGTGAGGATACTGCAGCAGCCACGGGCGGATGCGCCGCACCGGCAGATCGGCGTAGGCCGCTGCCGGCTCGTATTCGGACCATAGCCGCACGTCGGCATGGGGCGACAGGTCGTGGAACATCTGTACGGTGCGCCGGTCCGCCCCGCCACAGGGGTCCCACAGGGGGTTGACGAGATGGATGAGGGGGCGTGACTTGGCGGGCATGACGGGCTTCCATGGCTAGCGTCCGGCCATGGTAGGGGGGCTATGTCAGCCAATTGTGTGCAACGTGTAAAAAACTGTGTCGCGCAGGGCCCGATAGAGAGGGCAAGAGGCTGCCTGACGAGCCACCCGTCTGGGGCGGCCGTCAGGCATGGCGGGGATGGGCGGGCGAGCCGTGACCGGCGCTGTGAAAGGGCCGCCGTACCTGGCTACGGCGTATCGGCCGACAACATGAATGGCAGATCGGGCAGGCTGCCGCCTTGCTCCGCGCTGGCGCGGACCTGCGCTTGCAAGGGCGCCAGATCGAGCCCGTTTTGGGCAAGCCAGGCGTCGTTGTAATAGCTGTGGGCATAGCGCTCGCCACCATCGCAGAGGATGGCGACGATGGAGCCGGCCTCTTCGCGCTCGCGCATCTGCCTCGCCAGAAACAGCGCGCCGATGAAATTGGTGCCGGTCGAGCCGCCAACGCGGCGGCCGAGTCGCTGTGCCAGGTAGTGCATTGCCGCGAGCGATAGCGCATCGGGCACCTTGAGCATCGCATCCACCACGTCGGGGATGAACGAAGGCTCGACGCGCGGCCGGCCGATACCTTCGATGCCGGAGCCGCAGGGCAGCGTGAGCGAGCTGTCGCGACTGCGGTAGTAATCGAAGAACACGGAATGTTGCGGGTCCACACACAATACGCGGGTCGCATGCTGACGGTAGCGCACATAGCGGCCGATGGTGGCCGAGGTGCCGCCCGTGCCGGGGCTGGTGACGATCCAGCTTGGAATCGGGTGGGGTTCGAGCGCCATCTGCCCGAACATCGATTCCGCGATATTGTTGTTGGAGCGCCAGTCGGTGGCGCGCTCGGCATAGGTGAACTGATCCATGAAATGACCGCCAGTCTCGCGTGCGAGGCGGGCAGATTCGCTATGGAGGGTGGTTGGATCGTCCACCAGATGGCAGCGTCCGCCGTAGAACTCGATGGCCGCGATTTTCTCGGGCGAGGTCGTGGCAGGCATCACCGCGATGAAGGGCAGGCCGAGCAGGCGTGCGAAATAGGCTTCCGAGACCGCGGTCGACCCGCTCGATGCCTCGATCACCGTGCCACCAGGCTTGAGCCAGCCATTACTCAGTGCATAAAGGAAGAGCGAACGCGCCAGGCGATGCTTGAGCGAGCCGGTCGGGTGGCTCGATTCATCCTTGAAATACAGGTCGATATCGGGATAGGCCGGTAGCGACAACGCGATCAGGTGCGTGTCGGCCGAACGGTTGAAATCCGCCTCGATCTTGCGGATGGCGTGGATGACCCAGTTGCGTGTATTCATGTTTGCCCCAAAAACAACAAAGCCCGGCACATTGTACCGGGCTTTGCCGTGGGGCTCGACCTGCCGATTAGTTGGCGGTCGCAGCCTTCTTCGTGGCGGTCTTGACTGCATCGGCAGTCGCAGTCGTTGCGGCCTTGACCGATGCATCGGCAAAGTCGGCAACTTGCTTGGCAGCCTTGGTCAGGCTGTCGACAGCAGCGGCAGTTGCAGCAACCGAAGACTTGACGGCGGCAACGGCAACATCGGTGCCAGCCGGAGCGGACTTGGCCGCCTTGTCCAGTGCGCTGACCAGTGTCTTGTTGAAGCCGGATACGCGCTCTTCGAACAGGCCCGACAGCTCGGCTTGAACTTGCGAAGTGGCTTCGTAAACGGTGCGGCCGTAGGCGGTAGCGGATTCGGTAGCGGCTTCAGCCAGCTTGTTGCGCAGGGTGATGGCTTCTTGCAGATCCTTCACCGAGGACAGGGCCTTGGCGCTGTCTGCGCTTTGCTCGAGGGCTTGCTTGGCTGCATCGAGATTGATCTTGAACAGACGCTCGGCGCTGCCCAGGGAAATTTGTGCCAGACGCAGAACGGTTTCCACGTTGGAGGTTGCCAGTTCGGTCAGTTGCTCTTGGTAGGACATGTATTCAACTCCTTCGACAAGTTAGTTATCTAGTGCACGACAAGCGTCTCTTGTGGCGTGCAATTCATGAGGGCTGGCGTGGCATCGGCTGGTCGGCTCGATGACGTTTGTTTAGCCGCCCTCTTTCTTATTTCTTGTGCTTTGCACAAAATGTGAGACGATGCTACTGCCGGGTTTAGAGCCTGTCAACTAAATTTGTTGCGGCGCATCAAGAATGGAATGCAGTCCATGCCGCAGTGCGGTTGAACTGTTATAATGTCCTATTAATCAACGAATTGTAATGTTTGCCGACGGACCATCTCCGGTATGCGGTAAACTAAATATGTTTTCTTCTGCAGAGACAATTAAAACGATGGAGAGGGTTATGAGCGAAGAAAAAAGGGTGATCAAGAAATATCCGAATCGCCGACTATACGACACGGCGACCAGCTGCTATATCACCCTTGAAGATGTCAAGAAGCTGGTGCTCGACCATGTCACGATCCAGATTGTCGACGCCAAGACGCACGAGGACATTACCCGCAGCGTACTGCTGCAGATCATCCTCGAAGAAGAGTCCGGCGGCGTACCGATGTTCACCTATGATGTGCTGACGCAGATCATCCGTTTCTACGGCCATGCGATGCAGGGCCTGATGGGCAACTATCTGGAAAAGAATCTGCAGATCTTCACGCAGATGCAGGAGCGCCTGCAGGAGCAGACCAAGGCGGTCTACGGCGACAATCCCATCCTCAACAACAATATGTGGGGGGATTTCCTCAAGTTCCAGGCGCCGGCCATGCAGGGCATGCTGACGAGTTACCTCGAGCAGTCCACCAATATGTTCGTCGACATGCAGCAGCAATTGCAGGATCGCGCGCGTAACCTGTTCAGCGGCTTTGGTTTTCCGGGTTATCCGACCGCCGACGAGGACAAGGCCCAGCCGCCGTCCGAGCCGCCGAAAAAGACTGGCGGCTAAGCCGCTGTTTACGGTAACATTCTGTTTTTAAACGGCCTCCGGTGCGTCGACCCGGGGGCCGATTTTCGTTTGGCTCGTTCGTTCGGGTACCGCACCCGGCAAAACATCGCGGGGCAGGGTGTCGCTCCCATGCCTCGATACCTTCCGCGTCGTGGACTGACGGCGGAATGTCGTAACAAGGAAGATTCATGACCCAAGCAACACCCAAGGTTGGCTTCGTAAGCCTAGGCTGCCCCAAGGCCCTCGTCGATTCCGAGCAAATCCTCACGCAACTGCGCGCCGAGGGCTATCTGATCTCGAACAGCTATGACGACGCCGATCTGGTCGTGGTCAACACCTGCGGCTTCATCGATTCCGCCGTGCAGGAATCGCTTGATGCGATCGGCGAGGCCTTGGCCGAGAACGGCAAGGTGGTGGTGACCGGCTGCCTGGGGGCCAAGGGCGATGTGGTGCAGCAAACCCATCCGAAGGTGCTGGCCGTCACCGGCCCGCATGCCACGGCCGAGGTGATGGGTGTGGTGCACGAGCACCTGCCCAAGCCGCACGATCCGTTTACTGACCTGATCCCGCCGCAGGGCGTCAAGCTCACGCCGCAGCACTATGCCTACCTGAAGATATCGGAAGGCTGCAACCATCGCTGCACCTTCTGCATCATCCCGTCGATGCGCGGCGATCTGGTCAGCCGGCCGGTGCACGAAGTGCTGCGCGAGGCCGAGAACCTCGCCAAGGCCGGCGTGAAGGAGCTGCTGGTGATCTCGCAGGACACCTCGGCCTATGGCGTCGACGTCAAGTACAAGACCGGCTTCCATAACGGACGCCCGGTCAAGACGCGCATGACTGAGCTGTGCCAGGCGCTCGGCGAGATGGGCATCTGGGTGCGCCTGCACTATGTCTACCCGTATCCGCACGTCGACGAGATCATTCCGCTGATGGCCGCGGGCAAGGTGCTGCCTTACCTCGATATCCCGTTCCAGCACGCGTCCAAGCGCATCCTCAAGGCGATGAAGCGCCCCGCCAACGCCGATAATGTGCTCGAGCGCATCAAGGCCTGGCGCGAGATCTGCCCGGACCTGACGATCCGTTCGACCTTCATCGTCGGCTTCCCCGGCGAAACCGAAGCGGATTTCCAGGAACTGCTGGCTTTTCTTGAAGAGGCGCAACTCGATCGCGTCGGCTGTTTCACCTACTCGCCGGTTGACGGCGCCACGGCCAACGATCTGCCCGACCACGTGCCGGAAGACGTGGCTGAAGAACGCAAGGCACGTTTCATGGAGCTGCAGGCCCGCATCAGTGCCGAGCGCCTCGCGCGCAAGGTGGGGCGGACGCTGTCGGTGATCATCGACGAAGTGGACGAAGAGGGCGCCGTGGGCCGTACTCAGGCCGATGCGCCGGAGATCGATGGCCTGATCTACCTCAACGATCCGGAGATCGATGTCGAGGTGGGCGACATTGTGCAGGTCATCGTTACTCACGCCGATGAACACGATCTGTGGGGCGACCTGGTGGCATAGTCCGCCGGTGCGCTGGTGGTGGTTCAAACAACAAGGCCGACGATTGATCGTCGGCCTTGTTGTTTTTGCCCGGCTCGCGTCAGCCAGGCACCGGCACGGTCTTGTCCTTGAATTCGCACAGGTCGACGATCACGCAGCGCCAGCATTCCGGCTTGCGTGCCTTGCATACGTAGCGGCCATGCAGGATCAGCCAGTGGTGCGCATCCTGCTTGAATTCGGCGGGCACGACCTTGAGCAGCTTCTGCTCGACTTCATCGACGTTCTTGCCCGGCGCGAGCCCAATGCGGTTCGAGATGCGGAAGATATGCGTGTCGACGGCGATCGTCGGTTCGCCGAAGGCGGTATTGAGCACCACGTTGGCGGTCTTGCGGCCCACGCCGGGCAAGGCTTCCAGCGCTTCGCGCGTGCGCGGCACCTCGCCGTCGTGTTGCTCGATCAGGATGCGGCAGGTGGCGAGCAGGTTCTTGGCCTTGCTGCGGTACAGGCCGATGCTGTTGATGTAGCTCTCGAGTGCTTCCTGGCCCAGTGCGAGGATTTTCGCCGGGGTATTGGCGACCGGGTAGAGCCGGCGCGTGGCCTTGTTCACGCCGACGTCGGTGGCCTGCGCCGACAGCAGCACGGCGGTCAGCAGCTCGAACGGCGTGGTGTATTCGAGCTCGGTCGTCGGGTGTGGATTGTTGTCGCGCAGGCGTTCGAAGATCTGGCGGCGTTTGACGGCGTTCATGAGGATTTGAGGTCTGGCGGTTGAGGGGGGGGGGTGTCGGCTGCTGCGCGTCGGGCGGCGGCACGCGCCATTGCTGCCTTGATGATCGCCTGCTTGTCCAGTTGTGCCTGTGCGGCCACGGGGTCGCTGGCGGCGCGCAATGCCGCCTCGGCTGCGGCCTGGCGTGCCTGTGCTGCCTTGGCAGTCAGCCGTGTGGCGCGCTCCTGTTTGTCCCGCGCGAGGCGGAACTGGCGAAATTCATGGCGCGCACGTGCCTTGTCGCGTGCCTGCTGCCGGGCCGGCTCGGCTAGCTCCGGCACGGTGTGCATGCTGATGCAGTCGACCGGGCAGGGGGCAATGCAGAGTTCGCAGCCGGTGCATTCCGCGGCAATCACGGTATGCATGAGCTTGGCGGCACCGACGATGGCATCCACCGGGCAGGCCTGGATGCACAGCGTGCAGCCGATGCAGACCGCCTCGTCGATCAGCGCGACAGCCCTGGGTTTCTCGATGCCATGGGCTGGATTGAGCGGCTGGTAAGGGCGGCCGGTCAGCGCGGCCAGTGCGCGAATGCCCGCATCACCGCCGGGCGGGCATTGGTTGATGTTAGCTTCACCCGAGGCGATCGCCTGGGCATAGGGCTTGCAGCCCGCGTACTGGCACTGGCGACATTGCGTCTGGGGCAGCAGGGCGTCGATCTGTTGGACAAGCAGGTGGATATCGGCAGGCATGAGGGATTAAGAAGGCTGGCAATGCAGGTGCTGGCAATTGAGCCGAATTATCCCCTCTTCGCATCGGCAGAGACAATAGCGCGCCCGCCGGCATGGTGCGCCGCGGCTAGCTGCTTATTGTGCGACGACGAACAGGTAGTCGGGCTCGCCTAGCGGATAGCTGCCCGCAATTTCCTGCCAGTGGCCGCTGGCGATGTCGGCCTGCAGGCGCGAGAGCCCGGTTTCCAGTTCCGTCGCCTCGATGTCATGGCAGAACGTGCCGATGGCGCTACGGAAGGCTTGGTCGAGGTAGCGCGCAGGGGTGTACTTGGCGCTGTAGAGAAAGCCATCGGTGTGAACGGGTTCTTCACCCGGATGAGGGACAGACCATGGATGAAAGTGGACCTCCGCAAAGCCGGCCTGGATCAGGTCGCGGCGCAGCTGATCCCGTGACGGAAATTTCAGCGCCGAGCGTGCAATGGCCGTGGGGAAGTAGGCGTTGAGCCAGTAGTAGGCGAAATACTCGCGACAATTGGTGAATTCGATGAAGCGTCCGCGCGTCACGCGGCGGATGTCGCGGTAGGCGTCGAGCCTGGGTTGCCAGTAGTGGCTCGACAGGGTGCTGATGGTGACGTCGAGCGCCAGGTCGGCGAACGGGAGCATGGTTGCGTCGCCTTGCAGCCAGGTGAGCTTGGGGTGCTTGGCCCGTGCCTGCGCCAGCATGGCGGGCGAGCGGTCGAGGCCGATGATGTCGAGCCCGCGCTGGGCCAGTGCTGCCGTGTAGTTGCCGGTGCCGCAGCCGATATCGAGCACGCGCGGTAGCTGGTCCGGGCGCCGCCCGATCAGTTTCAGCAGCGGTAGCAGCACCGCTGGCGAAGCATGTCGAGTGGCGTCGTAATCGGACATGGCCTGCTATCGGCGCATCAGGCGATGGCGCGCACGCATTCGCCGACCAGTTCCGGCCCGCGATAGATGAGCCCGCTGTAGAGCTGCACCAGGCTCGCGCCGGCACGCATCTTTTCCTGCGCGTGCGAGCCTTCGAGTATGCCGCCGACGCCGATGATCGGCAGGGCGCCATCGAGGCGACTCGCCAGCTCGCGGATCACATGGGTGGACTTGGTGCGCACGGGGGCGCCCGACAGCCCGCCCTGCTCGTTGCCGTGCGGCAGGTTTTCCACCCCGGTCCGGGCCAGCGTGGTGTTGGTGGCGATCACGCCATCGATCTTGTGCTCGACCAGCAGGTCCGCAATCGCGCCGATCTGCGCGGAATCGAGATCGGGTGCGATCTTGACGGTCAGCGGCACGTAGCGGCCGAACTGCTCGGCAAGCTTCAGCTGCTCCGCCTTCAGTTGTGCCAGCAGGCCGCCGAGCTCGTCGCTCTGCTGCAGCTGGCGCAGGTTCTTTGTATTCGGGCTGGAGATGTTGACGGTCACATAGGTGGCCAACTCATACACCTTTCGCAGGCAGATCAGATAGTCGTCGGCGGCGCGCTCGATCGGCGTGTCGAAATTCTTGCCGATATTGATGCCGAGTACGCCCTTGTAGCTCGATTGCCTGACGTTCTGGATCAGCTTGTCGACACCATCGTTATTGAAGCCCATGCGGTTGATGATGCCTTCCGCCTGCGGCAGGCGGAACAGCCGTGGCTTTGGGTTACCCGGCTGCGGGCGCGGCGTGATCGTGCCGATTTCGATGTAGCCGAAGCCGAGATCGGCCAATGCATCGATGTGGTCGCCGTTCTTGTCCATGCCGGCGGCCAGGCCGACCGGATTGGGAAACTCGATGCCCATGACGCGGCGCGGCGCCGTCTCGACATGGCCGGCAAAGGCGCGGGCAAAGCCGCAGGAATGCAGGAAGTCGAGTGTGGACAGGGTAAGGCCGTGGGCCGTTTCCGCGTCGAGGGCGAACAGCAGCGGGCGAGTCAGGGCGTAGACGGTGGTCATCATGCGTGTGCGGATATCTCTGGCAAAACCCGTGAATTATACCGGATCGCGCCGATTGCCACGCCGCGCGAGACAAACTATTTGCCGGCAGGGCCGGCCGGCGTGGTAGCCACGACCTGATTGACTTCCAGTTCGAGTGGGGTGAGCCGCCGCCAGACGCCACTGCGCAGCCCTTCGACGGGCTGGAAGTTAGTCTTGTAGGCCATCTTGCGGCAACGCTCGATCCAGTAGCCCAGGTAAACATAGGGGCGGTGCATCTTGCGCGCGAGGGCGATCTGCCACAGCACGTTGTAGACGCCATAGCTCGCCCGCTCGTCGTCTGGATCGAAGAAGGTGTAGACCGACGATAGGCCGTCATCGAGCTCGTCGATCAGGCTGACCATCTTGAGCTCGCCCTCAGCCGTGCGGAATTCGGCCAGCATGCTGGCGACGTGGCTTTTCAGGATGAAGCTGCGGTACTGCTCTCGGCTGTCTTCGTCCATGCCGCCGCCGGCGTGGCGGCTCTCCTGGTAGTGGCGATACAGCTGGTAGTGTTCCTCGCTGTAGGCGAGCTTGACGATGCGTGTCACCAGCCCTTGGTGGCGGCGCCAGACCTTGCGCTGCGTGCGGCTGGGGGTGAAGTCGAGCACTGGGATGCGCACCGGCACGCAAGCCTGGCAGCGGTCGCAGTGCGGGCGGTAGGTGAACAGCCCGCTGCGGCGAAAGCCCGCCCGCACCAGCTGACTATAGAGTTGCGGATCGATCAGGTCGCCGGGGATGGCGACCTGCGAGCGTGCCAGCTGATCCGGCAGATAGCTGCACGGGTAGGGCGCTGTCACATAGAACTGGATCAGTGACTGGCCATTTTCGCTGAGCTTACTCATCGGGTGGCCTTCTCGGGGATCAGGGTTGCACTGTCGTCGAAATGCCAGGGGCCGGGGCGGTGGCTGTCCCGGGTCAACAATTCCAGTCTAGCAGCGAAATCGCGCCGTGGAATTTCCCGCGCACCGAGGCTGGCGAGATGGCCTGTCTTCATCTGGCAGTCGATCAGGCCGAAGCCCCAGTGCTCGAGCTGTCTGACCAGGTGCACATAGGCGATCTTCGATGCATCGGTACGCCGCGAGAACATCGATTCGCCGTAGAACATCCTGCCGATTGCCACACCGTAGAGGCCGCCAGCCAGCTCGCCGTCCATCCAGCATTCGATCGAATGGGCGTAGCCGAGTTCATGCAGACGACAGTACGCGGCGACGATCTCTTCGACGATCCAGGTGCCGCCATCCGCGTCGCGTGGCGCTGCGCAGGCACGCATGACGGCTTCGAAGGCGGTATCCACGCGCATTTCATACGGTTTGTTGCGCAGTGTCTTGGCCAGCGAGCGGGTGACGCGCAATTCGGCAGGAAACTGGACCATGCGCGGGTCCGGGCTCCACCACAGGATCGGGTCACCCTGCGAAAACCAGGGGAAGATGCCGCGCCGGTAGGCGCAGAGCAGGCGCTCGGGCGACAGGTCGCCGCCCGCCGCCAGCAGGCCGTTGGGCGCAACGAGCGCGCGCTCGAGCGGTGGAAATACGTGGGATGCGCCAAGCCAGCTCAGCATGCTGGCGATGAACCTTCGGCGACCGCGTGTGTCGGAATCGGCTGGTGCACGGTCTGGCCGCAATCAGCCGTGTTTACTTGGCCTTCTGGGGGGTGCAGTTTGCGCACAGGCCGTACAGGTACATCGAGTGGGATTCGATCGTGAAACCATGTCTGTCGGCAATGGCGTCCTGGCGTTTCTCGATTTCCGGATCGAAGAACTCCTCGACCTTGCCGCATTTCACGCATACCAAGTGGTCGTGATGGCCGCCCTGGTTGAGTTCGAACACGGCCTTGCCGGATTCGAAGTGATGGCGCACCAGCAGACCCGCCTGCTCGAACTGGGTCAGCACGCGGTAGACCGTGGCCAGGCCGATGTCGAGGTTCTCGGCCAGCAGCAGCCTGTAGACATCTTCTGCAGACATGTGACGTTGCCCTGCGGTCTCGAACAGATTGAGGATCTTCAGGCGCGGTGCGGTGGCCTTGAGGCCGATGTCTTTCAGGTCGCTGGCTTTGCTCATGGTGATACAGGTCAGGGCTATTGATTTCGGTTATAGTATAGCGTTTGCGTGCCGTTGCAAAACCAGCGGCCTTCGCGACATCTCTCCAACTGCTACACAAGTTATTGTCCGCAATGCGAAAAATTCTGATTGCCGCCACACTCGGGGGCGTCCTCTCCGCCTGCAGCGTGTTGACCCCATACAAGCTCGATATTCAGCAGGGCAACTACATCACCGAGGACATGACCGCCAAACTCAAGGTTGGCATGACACGGAACCAGGTCCGCTATGTGCTGGGTACGCCGCTGCTGGTCGACCCGTTCCACGCCAATCGCTGGGACTACCTGTACCGTGAGGTCAAGGACGGCAAGCTGTCCGACAGCAAGAGCTTCGCCGTGTACTTCGAGGGCGACAAGGCGGTGAAATTCGAGGGAGAGACCTTCCCGCCGCAGAAGGGCTTCATTGCCGCGCCGGCGCCGAAGAGCGAGCGTGAGAAGACCCTTGAGCAAGCCAGCCAAGCCGCGTCGCGTAAGGCCCAGAGCGAGGGCGCCAAGGCGCCTGACGGCAGCAAGCCCCAGTAAGCGCTGAGACCATGCCGCCACGAGCGGCACATTACCGGATTCAATCATGACTACACTGAATATCGCCATTGCGGGCGCTGGCGGCCGTATGGGCCGTACCCTCATCGAAGCCGTGATGCAGGCAGAGGGTTGCGCCCTGTATGCGCTGCTGGAGCATGCCGGCAGCAATCTGCTCGGGCAATCCGCTTCCTTGCTGGTGCCGGGGGCGCCGGATGTGCCGGTGCGTGCAGACATCGAGGCCGCCTTGCAGGGCGCGGATGTGCTGATCGACTTCACCCGGCCCGAGGGGACGCTCGTCCACCTCGACATCTGCCGCAAGCTTGGCGTGGCCATGGTGATCGGCACCACTGGTTTGAACGACGAGCAGAAGGCAAGGCTGGCCGATGGCGCCAAGGATATCGCCATCATGTTCGCCCCCAATATGAGTGTCGGCGTCAACCTCACGCTCAAGCTGCTGGAAATGGCGGCCAAAGTACTGAATACGGGCTACGACATCGAGATCGTCGAGATGCACCACCGCCACAAGGTCGATGCACCGTCGGGCACCGCGCTGCGCATGGGCGAAGTCGTGGCCCAGGCACTGGGACGTGACCTCAAGGAGTGTGCCGTGTATGGGCGGGAGGGTGTGACCGGCGAACGTGATCCGTCGACGATTGGCTTTGCCACGATGCGCGGCGGCGACGTGGTTGGCGACCATACCGTGGTGTTTGCCACCATGGGTGAGCGCGTCGAGATCACGCACAAGGCATCGAGCCGCGCCACCTTCGCTCAGGGGGCGGTGCGCGCCTCGCGTTATCTGCAAGGCAAATCTGCCGGGTTGTACGATATGCAGGACGTGCTGGGTCTGAAGTAGGCGGCAGCGTGTCGATGCAAATGGCCAGCCCTTGGGCTGGCCATTTTCTTTTGCGGCTTTACTACATCATCCGGCCCATTAATTTAAATTGTTAACAATTTAAATGTTTGCTATTGTTGTCGCATCGAATGGATCGCTAACCCAAGGAGTCTGTCATGGCCGCTTCCCTGTATGACCTTTCCGCCCCGCGTATCGATGGCAAGCAAACCTCTCTGAGCGAGTTCAAGGACAAGGTGATGCTGATCGTCAATACGGCAAGCAAGTGCGGGTTCACGCCGCAATATGAAGGCCTGGAAAAGCTGTACGAACAGTACAAGGACCAGGGCCTGGTGGTGCTGGGTTTTCCGTGCAACCAGTTCGGCTCGCAAGAGCCCGGCAACGAGAGCGAGATTGCCGAGTTCTGCCAGCTCAACTATGGCGTGTCGTTTCCGATGTTCGCCAAGATCGACGTGAACGGCGACGATACGCACCCGATTTACAAACACTTGAAGGGCGAGGCAAAGGGTATCCTTGGGACCGAAGGTATCAAGTGGAACTTCACCAAATTCCTCGTCGATCGCCGCGGCCAGGTGGTGGACCGCTACGCGCCGACCACCAAGCCCGAAGAGCTTGCGAAAGAGGTTGAGAAGCTGCTGTGAGCGAATGCCAAAAACCAGCGCCGAGCGGGCTGGATGGCAGTGACGGCCTGCTGCTGGACCAGCAGCTATGCTTTGCCCTGTACGCCGCGTCACGTGCAGTGGTGCAGTCCTACCAGCCGTACCTCGAGCCGCTGCAACTGACCTACCCGCAGTACCTGGTGATGCTGGTGCTGTGGGAAGGCGACGGGGTGACGGTCAAGGCGATCGGCGAGCGCCTGTTCCTCGATTCGGGGACGTTGACGCCGCTGCTCAAGCGCCTTGAAGCGAGCGGTTTCGTTAGCCGCACCCGTAGCGGGCTGGACGAGCGCCAGGTGCTGATCCATCTGACCACCACAGGCAAGGCGTTGCGCGAGCAGGCCGTCGCCATGCGAGGGCAGATGCAATGTGATTTCGAGGCCCAACTCGGCGAGGCCGCCGGGATGAGGGAGCAGCTGCAGAAATTGCTGGGGCAGCTGCGAAATCTGAAGGCCGGTGTTTAGATTTGAAATTTGCCGTTTGTTAAGGTAAAATTGCTGGAAATTCAACGCATACCGACGGGATAGGCCCTTTGCCTATCCCGTTTTGTTACGCCCATCTTACGGAGGGGTCTGGCGTTGGCATCCCGGCTGGTCGAGGTTGATCCGGTGTCCGCGGTTGCGAAGCCTGTTCCCGATGTAATGCACATTCTTCAGGAGCCGCTGGTGTCTCAATTCAAGTCTGCACTGCTCGCGCTAGCCGACGGCACATTGTTCCACGGGATTTCCATTGGTAGCGATGGCCACACGATCGGTGAAGTGGTCTTCAACACGGCGATGACCGGCTACCAGGAAATCCTGACCGATCCATCCTACTACAAGCAACTGGTCACGCTGACCTACCCGCACATCGGGAACGTCGGCGTCAACCCGGAAGACGCCGAGTCGCGCCAGGTGTTCGCCTCCGGCCTGATCATTCGCGATTTGCCGATGCTGCACTCCAACTGGCGTAGCGAGCAGTCGCTGTCGGATTATCTGAAGGCGAATAACGTCGTCGCGATCGCCGATATCGATACCCGCAAGCTGACCCGCATCCTGCGTGAAAAGGGTGCCCAGCCTGGTTGTATCATCACCGGCGACAATATCGATGCGGCCAAGGCCGTCGAGTTGGCCAAGAGCTTCGGCTCGATGGCGGGCCTCGATCTGGCTAAGGTGGTGTCGTGCAGCGAGCCCTACGACTGGCACACCAAGGAGTGGAAACTCGGCGAAGGATACACCGAGCAGACCGCACCGAAATACAACGTCGTCGCCTTCGATTATGGCGTCAAGCACAACATCCTGCGCATGCTGGCCGAGCGCGGCTGCAAGCTGACCGTGCTGCCGGCTACCGCAACGGTGGAGCAGGCGCTGGCGCTGAATCCGGACGGGGTCTTCCTGTCCAACGGCCCGGGCGACCCGGAGCCTTGCGATTACGCGATCAAGGCGATTCAGACGCTGCTCGACAAGAACATCCCGATCTTCGGTATCTGTCTTGGCCACCAGCTGCTCGGCCTGGCCAGCGGCGGCAAGACCAGCAAGATGAAGTTTGGCCACCATGGCGCCAACCATCCGGTGCAGGATCTCGACACCAAGCAGGTCATGATCACCAGCCAGAACCACGGTTTCCAGGTCGACGAAGCCAGCCTGCCAGCCAATGTGCGCATCACGCATCGCTCGCTGTTCGATGGCACGGTGCAAGGCATCGCGCTCACCGACAAGCCGGCCTACAGCTTCCAGGGACACCCGGAAGCGAGCCCCGGCCCGCACGACGTGGCCTACCTGTTCGATAAATTCATCAAGCTGATGGCTGAACGCAAGTAACGAGGACTCACAATGCCAAAACGGACAGACATCAAGAGCATTCTCATCATTGGCGCCGGCCCGATCGTCATCGGCCAGGCCTGCGAATTCGACTACTCCGGCGCCCAGGCCTGCAAGGCGCTGCGCGAAGAGGGTTACAAGGTCATCCTGGTCAATTCGAACCCGGCCACGATCATGACCGACCCGAACATGGCCGACGTCACCTACATCGAGCCCATCACCTGGCAGATGGTCGAGAAGATCATCGAGAAGGAGCGCCCTGACGCGATCCTGCCGACCATGGGCGGCCAGACTGCGCTGAACTGCGCACTGGACCTGTGGCGCCATGGCGTGCTCGAACGTTACAAGGTCGAGCTGATCGGTGCGCAGCCGGAAGCCATCGACAAGGCGGAGGATCGCGGCAAGTTCAAGCTGGCGATGGAAAAAATCGGCCTGTCGTGCCCGAAGTCGTTCATTGCCCACACGATGGAAGAGGCGCTGGCTGGCCAGCTCGAAGTCGGCTTCCCGACCCTGATCCGTCCGTCGTTCACGATGGGTGGCTCGGGCGGCGGTATCGCCTACAACAAGGAAGAGTTCCTGGCGATCTGTACGCGTGGCTTCGAGGCCTCGCCGACGCACGAGCTGCTGATCGAGCAATCGGTGCTCGGCTGGAAAGAATACGAGATGGAGGTCGTGCGCGACCGTGCCGACAACTGCATCATCATCTGCTCGATCGAGAACTTCGACGCGATGGGTGTGCACACCGGCGACTCGATCACCGTTGCGCCGGCGCAGACGTTGACCGACAAGGAATACCAGATCATGCGCAATGCCTCGCTGGCAGTGCTGCGTGAGATTGGCGTCGATACCGGTGGTTCCAACGTTCAGTTCGCGATCAATCCGGCCAACGGCGAGATGATCGTGATCGAGATGAACCCGCGCGTGTCGCGTTCCTCGGCGCTGGCATCGAAGGCTACCGGTTTCCCGATCGCCAAGGTTGCGGCCAAGCTGGCAGTAGGCTTCACACTTGACGAGCTGAAGAACGACATCACCGGCGGCAAGACCCCGGCCTCGTTCGAGCCGTCGATCGACTACGTCGTTACCAAGATTCCGAAGTTCGCCTTCGAGAAGTTCCCGCAAGCCAACGATCGCCTGACCACGCAGATGAAGTCGGTCGGCGAGGTGATGGCGATCGGCCGCAGCTTCCAGGAGTCGCTGCAAAAGGCCTTGCGTGGCCTCGAAACCGGCCACTATGGTCTCGATGAAGTCACGACGGATCTGGAAAAGATCGAAACCGAACTGGCTGATCCGGGGCCGGAGCGCATCTGGTACATCGCCGATGCCTTCCGCGCGGGCATGACGCTTGAGCAGGTGCATGAGCTGACCAAGATCGATGTCTGGTTCCTGATCCAGATCCAGGACATCGTCAACGAAGAGCAAGCGCTCAAGGACATGAAGATCGGCGAGGTTGATCGTGCCACCATGCGTCGCCTGAAGCGCAAGGGCTTCTCCGATCGCCGCATCTCGACACTACTCGGCGAGCATCAAAGCAATGTGCGCAACAAGCGTTGGGAGCTGGGCGTGCGCCCGGTCTACAAGCGCGTCGATACCTGCGCGGCCGAATTCTCGACCAACACAGCCTATATGTACTCGACCTATGAGGAAGAGTGCGAGTCGCAGCCGACCGACCGCAAGAAGATCATCGTCCTCGGTGGCGGCCCGAACCGCATCGGCCAGGGCATCGAGTTCGACTACTGCTGCGTGCATGCGGCACTCGGCCTGAAGGACGACGGCTACGAGACCATCATGGTCAACTGCAACCCGGAAACCGTCTCCACCGACTACGACACGGCCGACCGCCTGTACTTCGAGCCGCTGACGCTCGAAGACGTACTGGAAATCGTCCACATCGAGAAGCCGGTTGGCGTGATCGTCCAGTATGGCGGCCAAACCCCGCTGAAGCTGGCGAAGCCACTCGAAGCCAACGGCGTGCCCATCATCGGTACGACGCCGGACATGATCGATGCGGCCGAAGACCGCGAGCGCTTCCAGAAGCTGCTGCAGGAGCTTGGCCTGCGCCAGCCGCCGAACCGCACCGCGCGTACGCCCGGTGAGGCGATCTTGCTGGCCCAGGAAATCGGCTACCCTCTGGTTGTTCGTCCGTCCTACGTACTGGGCGGCCGTGCAATGGAAATCGTGCATCAGCAGTCTGACCTCGAGCGCTACATGCGTGAGGCCGTGAAGGTATCGAACGACAGCCCGGTGCTGCTCGATCGCTTCCTCAACGATGCGATCGAAGTCGATGTGGATGCGATCAGCGACGGCGAGCGCGTCATGATCGGCGGCATCATGGAGCACATCGAGCAAGCTGGCGTGCACTCCGGCGACTCCGCCTGCTCGCTGCCACCGTACAGCCTTGGCAAGGAGGTTCAGGACGAGCTGCGCCGCCAGACTGTCGCGATGGCCAAGGCGCTTCGCGTCGTCGGCCTGATGAATGTTCAGTTCGCGATCCAGAATGGCGACGTCTATGTGCTTGAGGTGAACCCGCGTGCTTCGCGTACAGTGCCGTACGTATCGAAGGCGACCAGCCTGCCGCTGGCCAAGATCGCTGCGCGCTGCATGGCCGGCATCAGCCTCGATGCTCAGGGCGTCGAGGGGGAGGTGATTCCGCCTTACTACTCGGTGAAGGAAGCCGTCTTCCCGTTCATCAAGTTCCCTGGTGTCGATTCGATCCTCGGGCCGGAAATGAAGTCCACCGGCGAGGTGATGGGGGTCGGTGCGACGTTTGCCGAAGCCTTCGTCAAGTCGCAGCTGGCCGCGTCGATCAAGCTGCCGACCAGTGGCAATGTGTTCATCAGCGTCAAGCAGCAGGATAAGGCCGGTGTGGTCGAGGTTGCGCGCAACCTGCATCAGCTGGGCTTTGGCCTGTTTGCGACCAAGGGTACGGCCGCGGCGATTGCCGAAGCCGGTATCCCGGTGACTGCCGTCAACAAGGTCAATGAAGGCCGTCCCAACATCGTCGACCAGATCAAGAACGGTGAGATCCAGATGGTGTTCAACACCGTTGAGGAAAAGCGTTCGGCGATCCAGGACAGCTACTACATCCGCCACGCGGCGCAGCAGGCCCGCCTGACGATCTACACCACGCTGGCCGGCGCGCGTGCCGCAACCATTGGCATGGCCCACATGGCCGAGCTGCAGGTGTACGACGTGCAAAGTCTGCACCAACAAATCGCCGCTAGCCGGTAAACTATTGTCATCAATGTGCAGGGCCGCCGTTTTGGATGACGGCGGCCTGTTCTTTTGCTATTGGAGTGAATACGAATGAACAAGATCCCGCTGACCGTGAGAGGCGCGGAGCTTTTGAAGGAAGAGCTGCATCGCCTGAAAACCATCGAGCGTCCAAACGTGATTGCAGCGATCGCCGAAGCGCGCTCGCACGGCGACCTGTCGGAAAATGCCGAGTACGACGCGGCCAAGGAGCGTCAGGGCTTTATCGAGGGGCGCATTGCCGAGGTGGAGGGCAAGGTTTCCAACGCCCAGATCATCGATCCTACCCTGATCGACGCTGATGGCCGCATCGTATTTGGTGCAACCGTTGACCTCGAAGACCTCGAGAGCAGCGATCAGGTGACTTACCAGATCGTCGGCGACGATGAGGCTGACATCAAGCAGGGGAAAATCTCGATCAGCTCTCCGATCGCGCGTGCCCTGATCGGCAAATATGCGGGTGATGTCGCCGAAGTGTTGGCGCCAGGCGGAATTCGCGAATACGAAGTGCTGGACGTCAAATACATTTAACGTGCGGATTTGGGCGACATATAGATGAGTTTTCCTGACGCATTGCGCAATATCACCCTGACCTTATGGGTGGGCGGGCTCTGGATTGTTGGCGCCATGGTGGCACCGATGCTGTTTCATGTATTGCCCAACCCACTTGCCGGCACCGTCGCCGGCCATTTGTTCGTCGCCATGGCGTGGATTGGCATCGTCTGTGGTTTGTATCTGCTGTTTCACGCCTTGTTCACGACTGGTTTTGGCGGCATGAAGCAGGGCGGCTTCTGGATCGTCATCCTGATGTTGCTGCTGACGGCCTTGAATCACTTTGCCATCCATCCGTGGATCACGCAGTTGAAGCAACAGGCCGGCAACGTCGCCGAGGGCCTGTTTGGCGGCGGTTTTGCTACGGCCCATGCAATTTCTAGTCTGATCTATTTTGGTGAGTGCTTGCTGGGTCTGGCCCTTGTCACTAAGCCAAATTGATCAATGAAAAAGGGCAGCCTCTGTGCTGCCCTTTGATTGCCTTTGCCAGCTGGAAATCAGCGCTTGCTGCTGATCCGGCGTTTGGTGTTGCCACCGGGGCGACCGGTCACGATGGGTTTGGCGGCTTTTTTCTTGGTGGGGTTTTCCACCTTGGCCGGAACCGGTTTGGCTGGTTTGATCTTGCCGTCGGGCAATTCGATTTTCGGTTCGTTGCCGGGGCGATACACTACCAGCAGTTTGCCGATGTGCTGAACCGGAGCGCAGTCGAGGTCGCTGCAAATTTGCTGCATCAAGGCTTCGCGTGCATCCCGGTCGTCGCCAAGCACGCGTACCTTGACCAGCTCATGGGCGTCCAGGCTGCGTGCCAGCTCGCGAATAACCGCTTCGGTGAGACCGTTGTTGCCGATCATCACCGTCGGGTTCAGGTGGTGAGCTTCGGCGCGCAGAAAACGGCGCTGGATCGGCGTCAATTCGATCATTGTTAACCCTCTGAAAAACCACGTATTGTAACTCATGAAGCCAAGCAGAACCAGTAAGGCGTGGATGCGCGAACACCTCAACGATCCTTATGTGCAAATGGCGCAGAAGGATGGCTACCGCTCACGTGCAGCATATAAGTTGCTGGAAATTGCCGACAAAGACCATCTGATCAAGCCGGGCATGGTTGTGGTCGACCTTGGCGCGGCGCCTGGAAGCTGGTCGCAGATCGCCGCGCAGAAGGTGGGCAAGCATGGCCACGTGTTCGCGCTCGACATCCTGCCGATGGATCCACTGGCGGGCGTGACCTTCCTGCAGGGGGATTTCCGCGAGGAGTCCGTGCTGCGCGAGTTCGAGTCCCTGCTTCAAGGGCGCCAGGTCGATCTTGTAATCTCGGACATCGCCCCCAATATGGCTGGTAATGCCATGATGGATATGCCCCGCAGCCTGCATCTGATCGAGCTTGCGCTCGATTTTGCCCAGCATCACCTGAAACCCGGCGGCAATTACTTGGTCAAAGCGTTCCAAGGTAGTGGTTACCCCGAGTATCTGGCTTTGCTGAAGGGCACGTTCAAGCAGGTGTTGACACGCAAACCGAAGGCCTCGCGTGACCGCAGCAACGAAATTTACCTGCTGGGGAAGGATAAACTTGCCCAATTTGACGCGGTTTTCGAGGGCGGTGAGGCCCCCGACGATTACTGACAGCCCTGAGCAGAGGGTTTAGAATCAAAGCAGATTTGTGCCTCGCACACGCAATGTAAGGAGTGAACGTGAATAACATTGGCAAGAACATCGCAATTTGGCTCATCATCGGCCTCGTGCTGATGACGGTGTTCAACCAATTCAGCAAACGCCATGAATCCCAGAGCCAGATGGCTTATTCCGAGTTTATCGAGGAAGTGCGTGGCGGGCGTGTGCAGTCGGTGGAGATCGAGGGCAATCCCCTGCGCGGTCAGATGTTGACCGGCAAGCGTGCGGATGGCACCTCGTTTTCGACTCTGGCCCCGTATGATCCTGGTCTGGTGGGGGATCTGCTGAAGAACAATGTCCGTTTCGGTGCCAAGCCCGAGCAGGAACAATCCTTCCTGATGCAGGTGTTTATCTCCTGGTTCCCGATGCTGCTGTTGATCGGTGTGTGGATTTTCTTCATGCGCCAGATGCAGGGGGGCGGCAAGGGGGGGGCGTTTTCCTTTGGAAAGAGCCGTGCCCGCATGCTGGAAGAGTCGAGCAACCCCATCCTCTTTGCCGATGTCGCCGGGTGTGACGAAGCCAAAGAAGAGGTATCGGAGATCGTCGAGTTCCTGCGTGATCCAAGCAAGTTCCAGCGCCTGGGTGGCCGCATTCCTCGTGGCGTGCTGCTCGTTGGTTCGCCGGGTACCGGCAAGACCTTGCTGGCCAAAGCGATCGCAGGCGAAGCCAAGGTACCGTTCTTCTCGATTTCCGGCTCCGATTTCGTCGAGATGTTTGTCGGTGTTGGCGCGGCCCGTGTTCGCGACATGTTTGAGCAAGCCAAGAAGAATGCACCCTGCATCATCTTCATCGACGAAATCGATGCGGTAGGTCGCCAGCGCGGCGCTGGCCTGGGTGGTGGCAATGATGAGCGTGAACAAACTCTTAACCAGTTGCTGGTGGAGATGGATGGTTTTGAAGCCAACTCCGGCATCATCGTTGTCGCGGCAACGAACCGTCCTGACGTGTTGGACCCAGCCCTGCAGCGTCCGGGCCGCTTCGACCGCCAGGTTATCGTGCCGCTGCCGGATATCCGTGGCCGCGAGCAGATTCTTGGCGTTCACATGCGCAAGGTGCCGATCGCTGCTGATGTTCGTGCAGATGTGATCGCGCGCGGCACGCCGGGCTTCTCCGGGGCGGATCTGGCCAATCTGGTCAACGAGGCTGCGTTGTTTGCCGCCCGCCAGAACAAGCGCCTGGTCGATATGGACGATTTCGAGCGAGCCAAGGACAAGGTCATGATGGGTGCCGAGCGGCGCACCATGGTGATGAGTGAAGAGGAACGCAAGAATACGGCCTACCACGAGTCCGGTCATGCGGTTGTGGCCAAGCTGTTGCCGAAGTCCGATCCTGTGCACAAGGTCACGATCATCCCGCGCGGCCGTGCGTTGGGTGTGACCATGCAGCTGCCGGAGCAGGATCGCTTCAGCTATGACCGTGACTATATGCTGCAGCAAATCTCGATCCTGTTTGGTGGCCGTATTGCCGAAGAGGTTTTCATGAACCAGATGACGACGGGTGCTTCGAACGATTTCGAACGTGCCACTCGCCTGGCGCGGGATATGGTGACTCGCTACGGTATGTCAGACGAGCTTGGCCCGATGGTTTATGGCGACAACGAGCAGGAGGTGTTCCTTGGCCGTTCGGTAACGACGCACAAGAACCTGTCCGAAGCCACGATGCAGAAGGTCGATGGCGAGATTCGCCGTATTATCGACGCCCAGTACCACTTGGCGCGCAGCCTGCTGGAACAGAATCGCGACAAGGTAGAGGCGATGACCAAAGCCTTGCTGGAATGGGAAACCATCGATGCCGAGCAGATCGAAGACATCATGGCGGGTCGCCCACCGCGCCCACCGCGTCAGCCATCGAAACCCGTGCCGCCAACCGACACAACTCCTTCTGCGCCAGCACCTTCTGTAACGCCGGCACAAGAAGTCTAAGCGCCACCTGCCAAAGAAACCGACCTCAAGGTCGGTTTCTTTCTCTGCGCGGCGTTCATCCTTTCACATGCTTGCTTCGTGTATGTCCCAACTCCCTGTCTCCTTGCAACTTGGCCGCTATCTTTTTGCCTTGAAACGCCCGCTGATCATGGGGATTGTCAACGTCACGCCAGATTCGTTCTCCGATGGCGGGCGCTACAACGATGCCGATCAGGCATTGGCACATGCGGAGTGCCTGATTGCCGAAGGTGCCGATATGCTGGATGTTGGCGGGGAGTCGACACGACCCAATGCACCGACCGTCAGCGTGCAAGAGGAGATCGACCGTGTCGCACCTGTGCTGGAGCGGTTGATCCCTCTCGGGCTGCCCGTGTCCATCGATACGCGCAAGACGTCCGTGATGGCCGAGGCCATCCGACTCGGCGTGGATATGGTGAACGATATCGGCGCGCTGGAGGCGGAGGGAGCTCTGGCAGTAGTGGCGGCCTCCGAGGTCGCCGTGTGCCTCATGCACAAACAGGGCAATCCTGATTCCATGCAGGAAGAACCCAGGTATGTAGACGTGGTGCAGGAGGTGGGTGCTTATCTGAATGCTAGAATGGCAACTGCGGAGGCGGCAGGTATTGCCTTGAACCGCATCGTTGTGGACCCAGGCTTCGGTTTTGGAAAAAGTGTGGCTCACAACATAGACTTACTCAAACACTTGTCGGTGTTTGCGCAACTTGGCTCCCCGCTGCTGGTGGGACTGTCCCGCAAGTCGATGCTCGGCGCATTGACCGGCGCGCCGGTCGGAGAGCGTGTGCATGCCAGCGTTGCGGCAACTTTACTGGCCGTGCAGCGTGGCGCAAAGATCGTTCGGGTGCATGATGTGAAAGCCACGCGTGATGCGTTGACAATTTTGAATGCGATTGAAGAATGACGAGAAAATACTTCGGTACCGATGGCGTGCGTGGACGAGTAGGTGAGGAGCCTATTACCCCAGATTTCGTGATGAGGCTTGGCTATGCAGCTGGCCGTGTCCTTGCCACGGCGGATCGTCGATTGCGCCCGGAGCAGCGCCCGACGGTACTCATCGGCAAGGATACGCGTATCTCCGGCTATATGCTGGAATCCGCGCTCGAAGCGGGTTTCTCGGCCGCCGGCGTTGATGTGGTCCTGATCGGCCCGATGCCGACCCCCGGTATCGCCTATCTGACGCGGGCCTTGCGCTTGCAGGCTGGGGTGGTCATCAGCGCATCGCACAATCCCTATGAAGATAATGGGATCAAATTCTTTGCTGCCGGCGGCGTCAAATTGCCGGATAAGGTCGAGCGTGCGATCGAAGCGGCACTCGACGAGCCCATGATCTGCGTGCCATCCGATCAACTCGGACGGGCGCGCCGTATGGAGGATGCCGCTGGGCGCTATATCGAATTCTGCAAGAGTACTTTCCCGGCTGACCTGGATCTACGTGGCCTCAAGCTGGTTGTGGATTGTGCGCATGGCGCGAGTTATGTGATCGCTCCTCATGTGTTCCACGAGCTTGGTGCCGATGTGGTCGTGATCGGCAATCAGCCCGACGGCACCAATATCAACGATGGCGTCGGCGCGACCAGCACATCGGCGTTGCAGCAGGCCGTTGTCGAGCACCAGGCCCACCTGGGGATTGCCCTGGACGGCGATGGTGACCGTCTGATCATGGTCGACGGTGACGGCACCTCCTATGATGGTGACAAGCTGTTGTACCTGATTGCCAAGCACCGGCAGCGCCTTGGCTTGCTGGATGGCGGGGTAGTTGGCACGGTGATGACGAATCTCGGTGTGGAGCATGCTTTTTCCCGGCTCAATATCCCGTTTTCGCGGGCAGCGGTTGGTGACCGCTACGTACTCGAAATGTTGCGGGAGAGAGGGTGGCTGCTCGGTGGTGAGAGCTCGGGACATTTGATTTGCCTCGACAAGCATACGACCGGCGATGGCATCGTCTCAGCGCTCCAGGTGTTGCACTCGCTGCGAGCCCATCGTAGCGTCATTTCCCTCGGGGAGGCGACCAAGGAGCTAACGCTATACCCGCAAGTACTGATCAATGTGCGCGTGCCAAAGGGCTTCGATCATCGCGGCTCGCTGCCCGTGCAGGCGGCATTGGTCGAGGCCGAGTGCGAGTTGAAGGATTCTGGACGTGTGGTGTTGCGTGCTTCCGGCACCGAGCCGGTCATTCGGGTCATGCTGGAGGGCAAGAGCGCCGATAAGATTAAGCGCTGGGCCGAGCGTATCGCAGATGTCGTGGAAAAGGCTGCCGGTGTCTGACTTGGTATACTGATGTGAAAAGGGCCGGTTAACCGGCCCTTTTTATGTACAACAGGCAATAGCCATAATTAGCCGAACTTGCCTGTGATGTAGTCTTCCGTGGCTTTTTTCTTCGGTGTCGTGAAGATCGCGTCGGTCTCGCCAAATTCGATCAGCTCGCCCAGGTACATGTAGGCGGTGTAATCCGAAACGCGCGCTGCCTGCTGCATATTGTGCGTGACGATGACAATCGTGTAGTCGCTCTTGAGTTCGTGTATCAACTCTTCAATGTGTGCGGTCGAAATCGGGTCGAGTGCAGACGTTGGTTCGTCTAGCAGTAGCACTTCTGGCTTCACCGCTATGGCACGCGCAATGCACAGGCGCTGTTGTTGCCCACCGGACAGGCCGTTGCCACTTTGTCTCAGCTTGTTCTTCGCTTCTTCCCACAGCGCGGCCTTGCGCAGTGCCCATTCCACGCGGTCGTCCATATCGTTTTTGCTGAGCTTCTCGTACAGCTTCACGCCAAAGGCGATGTTGTCGTAGATCGACATCGGGAACGGCGTTGGCTTCTGAAACACCATGCCGATACGGGCGCGCAACAGATTCAGATCGACACCCTTGTCCAGGATGTTTTGCCCGTGGAGGGAGATTTCGCCTTCGGCGCGCAGTTTCGGATACAGCTCATACATTCGGTTCAAGGTGCGGAGCAGCGTGGATTTGCCGCAACCGGAAGGCCCGATGAAAGCCGTCACCTTGGCTTCCGGTATTTCCATATTGATGTTTTTGAGGGCATGGAAATTGCCGTAGTAGAAATTCAGGTTACGGATCGACAGCTTGCTGCCGCTTTGAGTTTGCTGAGTCATTTCAAATTCTCTGCGCATGATGGGCGATCAATTCGTTTGTTGGCGGAAGAGCGAGCGAGCGATGATGTTGAGCGTCAATACGCTGACGGTGATCAGCAGTGCACCGCCCCAGGCCAGGGACTGCCAGTCTTCGTATGGGCTCATGGCGAACTGGAAGATGACGACAGGGAGGTTGGCCATGGGCGCGTTCATATTGGCGTTCCAGAACTGGTTATTCAGCGCGGTGAACAGCAACGGTGCCGTTTCGCCACTGATACGGGCCACGGCCAGCAGTATCCCGGTCAAAATGCCTGCTCGAGAGGCGCGCAGCGTAACAAAGGTGATGACCTTCCAGCGGGGGGTTCCAAGTGCCGCCGCAGCTTCACGCAGGCTGTTGGGCACCAGTCGCAACATGTTTTCGGTGGTGCGCACTACGACCGGTACCACGATCAGGCTCAATGCGATGGCGCCGGCCCAGCCCGAAAAGTGGCCAATCTGTGCAACGTAGATCTCGTACACAAAGAGACCGATCACGATCGACGGTGCAGACAACAAAATGTCGTTGATGAAGCGGGTTACCGGCGCCAGCCAGCCACGTTCGCCGAACTCCGCGAGATAGGTGCCGGCGAGAATGCCGATCGGTGTGCCAATCGCCGTGCCAACGACCGCCATCATCAGGCTGCCGGCGATCGCATTCAGCAATCCACCCGATGAGCCCGGTGGCGGGGTCATCTGCGTGAACAGGGCGGAAGACAGGGCGCTGAAGCCGTGCTGGAACAGGGTTGCCAGGATCCAGACGAGCCAGAACAGGCCAAACGCCATGGTACAGATCGACATGATCAGGTTGAAATAATTGACCAGCTTGCGTCTGCGGTAAATTGATTGATTCATGGTGCCGCTCCTTACGACGACTGGCCTTCACCCTTCTTGAGCTGCAGCAGAAGCAGCTTGGAGAAGGACAATACGATGAAGGTGATGATGAACAGGATGAGCCCCAGCTCGATCAATGCCGAGGTGTATAGATCGCCCACTGCCTCGGTAAATTCGTTGGCAAGCGCCGAGGCAATGCTGTTGCCGGGCATGAACAGCGATGTGCTGAAGTCGTGTGCGTTACCGATCACAAAGGTGACGGCCATCGTCTCTCCCAACGCTCGACCGAGGCCGAGCATAATGCCGCCGATGGCACCCGTCTTGGTGTAGGGCAGCACGACGTTGCGCACGACTTCCCAGGTCGTGGCGCCGAGGCCGTAGGCCGATTCCTTGAGCATGGGCGGCACAATCTCAAATACGTCGCGCATCACCGAGGTGATGAACGGAATGACCATGATCGCCAGGATCAGCCCTGCCGTGAACATGCCAATCCCCATGGGCGGGCCGCTAAAAAACTGGCCGATTACCGGAAGGGGGCCAATATGCGCGTTCACCCAAGGCTGGATGTTCTGCGAAAAAAACGGCGCAAACACAAAAAGCCCCCACATGCCATAAATGATCGAGGGGATGCCGGCGAGCAGTTCGACGGCAATGCCGAGTGGCCGCTTCAGCCAGGCTGGTGATAGCTCGGTCAGAAAGACCGCAATGCCAAAACTGACTGGAATGCCAATCAGCAGGGCGATTGCCGATGTAACGAGTGTGCCGTAAATCGGAATCAACGAGCCAAATTGCTGGGAGACAGGGTCCCACTCCGCGGAGGTCAGGAATTTGAAGCCGAACGCCTTGATCGCAGGCATGGCGCCGTAACAGAGCGACACGATGATGCCAGCCAGCACCGCCAACACCAAAAATGCGAAGAAGCGGGTGATATGGCGGAACAGCTCGTCGTAAAACTGCCCTTGCGATCTGGGTGTGGTGCTAACGGTTTGGCGCGAGGAGGAGGGCGTCAACGCGGCAGTGGGGTCGTGCATCATTTGGCCTCGTTTACCAAATTGCTGTAAGACGACGGAAGGGGCCCGAGGCCCCTTTCGTCATGGATCGAGGAATGCGACAGGCCGATATATCCGCTTGCGGATTGACATACCTGTCGCATTGAACGGCGCTTAGTATAGCGCTTTACCCGCAGCGTCCTTGACTTGGTTCTTCCATGCGTTGCGCACGAGCTTCACAACGCTATCGGGCAGCGGGATGTAGTCGAGTTGCAGGGCCAGCTGGTCGCCGTTTGCATAGGCCCAGTCGAAGAACTTCAGCACTTCCTTGCCGCTTTCCGGCTTGTCTTGTGCCTTATGCACCAGGATGAAGGTGGCGCCGGTAATCGGCCAGCTGTTCTTGCCCGGCTCGTTGGTCAGAATCTCGTAGAAACCCTCGGCCTTTTCCCAGTCTGCCTGTGCGGCAGCGGACTTGAAGCTTTCTTCGCTCGGCGCGACATATTGGCCGTCACGGTTCTGCAGTTGGGTAAACGCCATCTTGTTTTGCAGTGCGTAGGCATACTCGACGTAGCCGATCGAGCCCGGGGTCAGCTTGACGTAGTTGGCTACGCCCTCGTTACCCTTGCCACCGATGCCGGAGGGCCACTTGACCGACGCTTCTTCGCCAACCTTTTCCTTCCATTCCGCGCTGACCTTGGAGAGGTAGTTGGTGAAAATGAAGGTGGTGCCAGAGCCGTCCGAACGATGGACGACGGTGATGTTCTGGTCAGGCAGCTTGACGCCGGCGTTGGTGGCGGCAATCTTCGGATCATTCCATTTTGTGACCTTGCCGAGGAAGATGTCGGCCAGCACTGCTGGCGACAGCTTGATCTGGCCTGCGGCAACGCCTTGCACATTGATGACTGGGACAACGCCACCCATCACTGTCGGGAACTGCATCAAGCCGCTTTCGGCCAGTTCCTTGGGGGTCAGTGGCTTATCCGATGCACCAAAGTCGACCGTCTTAGCCTTGATCTGCTTGATGCCACCGCCAGAACCGATCGACTGGTAATTCATGCCGATGCCGGTCTTGTTCTTATAAGCTTCGGCCCACTTTGCATACAGAGGGTAAGGGAAGGTGGCACCGGCGCCGGTGATGTCGGCGGCCAGAGCGCTCGGGGCATGGAAGGCGGCTACAGAAATGGACGCAGCAATCAGGCCGCGGGCGAATGTGGCTTTCATTAACGACTCCAAAGCAGACAAATTCATTGTAAAAACAAGACTTGGTGGATCCAGCGGAGCACATATTAGGTTAGGAAGATTGCAGAAATATTACAAATGGACGCCGTTGCCATCGCGGTTGCAGGTTTGACGCTATTTCCGCGGTGGGCGTATAATCTCGAGGCTTTGCAGATCGGGGGCGGGCGCCTTGTCTCAGAAACTCGTTGTAGGTAATTGGAAAATGTTTGGCAGTCGCGCAATGGCGGCTGAGCTCCTGCAATTGCTGCGGGACGCCAATCTTCCGAGCGTTGTCTGTCCTCCATATCCCTATTTGCTGATGGCCGCTGATTTGCTGGCCGGCTCTGCTGTCAAGGTGGGGGCGCAGGATCTCGAGTACAGGGATGAAGGCGCATACACCGGTGAGGTGTCCGGCCCCATGCTTCGAGATGTCGGTTGCTCTCACGTGATCGTTGGCCACTCCGAGCGCCGCGCGCTGTATGGTGAGAACGATGCGTTGGTCGTGGAGAAGGTGCGTGCTGCGCTGCGTCATGGCTTGACGCCGGTCGTGTGCGTGGGTGAGCACCTGGAGCAGCGTCAGCGTGGGCTTGCCAAGCGCGTAGTGCTTGATCAATTGAATGCTGTGATCAATGGTATTGGCGCGGAGTCCTTTGCTCGGGTGTTGGTGGCCTATGAGCCTGTCTGGGCTATTGGGTCGGGTGTTGCTGCGACACTCGATGATGTGGCCGAGATGCATGTTGCGATGCGGGCCGCATTGCGCGATGCGAATTGTGATGGTGTCGCCTTGCTCTATGGCGGCAGCGTTAAGCCAGATAACGCTGGGCAGCTGTTGTCCCTGCACGCGGTTGACGGGGTCCTGGTTGGTGGGGCGTCACTTGTCGCCGACTCCTTTTTGCGAATTTGCAGTGCAGCAAAGTGATTGGATACAATAAATGGAAATTTTGAAGACGGTAGTGCAGATCATCAATGTGTTGGCTGCGCTGGGTTTGATTGTTCTCGTGCTGATGCAGCATGGCAAGGGTGCGGACATGGGGGCCGCATTTGGTAGCGGCGCATCAGGCAGCTTGTTTGGCGCATCCGGTTCTGCCAACTTCCTGAGCCGTTCTACTGCCGTGCTTGCGCTGGTCTTCTTTGTGTCCTGCCTCGGCTTGGTGTCGCTTGATGCCAAGAAATCAGGCGCACTCGGGGTGATGGGGGGGCATGTAACAGCTCCTGTTGCACCGTCCTCTACTGGAGCGCCCCAGCCTAAACCGGCTGGAATTCCTGACTAGAATAATTTGCCGACATGGTGAAATTGGTGGGCACACTATCTTGAGGGGGTAGTGGGGCGACCCGTGTGAGTTCGAGTCTCACTGTCGGCACCAGGTTTTTGAAATCAGACGTGGCCGTCTGATTTGCTCTACAAAGATAAAAACATGATCAGGGGTGTGCCCATCCTTGGTGGCTATTGATGCGGTTGTGGAGTGCAAATGCTGCAAAACTATTTCCCTATACTGTTGTTCGTCGTGGTTGGCTTGCTGGTTGGGGTTGGACCAATTTTTCTGGGCTGGATATTGTCGACCAGTCGTCCGGACGCCGAAAAGCTGTCGCCATATGAGTGTGGCTTTGAGGCGTTTGAAGATGCGCGGATGAAGTTCGATGTCCGTTACTACCTCATTGCCATCCTGTTCATTATTTTCGATCTGGAGACCGCCTTCCTCCTGCCGTGGGGTGTGGCGCTGAAGGATCTGGGTATGCCCGGTCTGATCACCATGGTCGTGTTCCTGATCGAATTGGTTGTTGGCTTTGTTTATCTGTGGAAGAAGGGGGCGCTGGAATGGGAATAGAAGGCGTATTGGAAAAGGGCTTCGTCACTACTACGGCTGACAAGCTGATCAACTGGACGCGTACGGGTTCCCTCTGGCCGATGACCTTCGGTCTCGCTTGCTGTGCTGTTGAAATGATGCATGCCGGCGCAGCACGTTACGACCTTGATCGTTTTGGCATTGTATTTCGCCCGAGCCCGCGTCAATCCGATTTGATGATCGTTGCAGGCACCTTATGTAATAAGATGGCGCCCGCGTTGCGCAAGGTCTACGACCAAATGCCTGAGCCGCGCTGGGTTCTGTCGATGGGGTCCTGTGCCAATGGTGGTGGTTACTACCACTACTCATATTCCGTTGTTCGTGGCTGTGATCGCATCGTGCCGGTTGACGTGTATGTCCCGGGTTGCCCTCCGACGGCCGAGGCCTTGCTCTACGGCATCATTCAGCTGCAGAACAAGATTAAGCGAACCTATACGATCGCTCGTTGAGCAGGAATGAATATGGGGCAGAAGTTGGAAAAATTGAGCGCGGCCCTTGATGGCGCGTTGGCAGGAAAGCTGGTTTCCCGGGTTTCGCGCCTTGGCGAGTTGACTATCGTGATCAAGTCGGCTGACTGGCTGGTAGTGTCCACTGTGTTGCGTGATTCGTCTGAATTGGCCTTCGAGCAGTGTATCGATGTCTGTGGCGTCGATTATAGTGCCTATGGCGACGGTGCATGGGATGGCGCACGCTTTGCCGCCGTTTACCACCTGTTGTCCGTCAAGAATAATTGGCGTCTTCGCGTCCGCGTGTTTGCCGATGATGATGAAATGCCGGTGCTCGATTCCATGGTCATGACGTGGCCAGCGGTTAACTGGTTCGAGCGTGAGGCATTCGACCTTTACGGTATCGTCTTCCGTGGCCACCCGGATCTTCGTCGTATCCTCACTGACTATGGTTTTGTCGGTCACCCATTCCGCAAGGACTTCCCGTTGTCCGGTTACGTCGAAATGCGTTACGACCCGGAACAGCAGCGTGTGATCTATCAACCCGTCACCATCGAACCGCGCGAAATCGTTCCGCGCATCATCCGCGAGGAGAGCTACGGTGGCTGAAATCCGTAATTACACCCTCAACTTCGGCCCGCAGCACCCCGCTGCGCACGGTGTGTTGCGCTTGGTGCTCGAGCTCGATGGCGAAGTGATTGAGCGCGCCGATCCACATATCGGGCTGCTGCATCGCGGGACCGAGAAGCTCGCTGAGAACAAGACCTTCCTTCAGTCTGTTCCTTACATGGATCGCCTCGACTACGTGTCGATGATGTCCAACGAGCACGCGTACGTCATGGCGATCGAGAAATTGCTGCAACTCGATGTTCCGGTCCGTGCTCAGTACATCCGGGTGATGTTCGATGAGATTACCCGGATTCTGAATCATCTGTTGTGGATCGGAGCTCACGCGCTCGATATCGGCGCGATGACGATGTTCCTCTATGCGTTCCGTGAGCGTGAAGACCTGATGGACTGCTACGAGGCAGTGTCGGGTGCACGCATGCACGCAGCGTATTATCGTCCGGGCGGGGTCTATCGCGATCTGCCTGACTCGATGCCGCAGTACACCTTTTCCAAGCTCAAGAATGCGGCACAACTTGCCAAGCTGAACGAAAATCGTCAGGGTTCGCTGCTCGACTTCATTGATGATTTCGTGGCCCGTTTTCCGACGTGCGTGGACGAGTACGAGACGCTGCTGACCGACAACCGTATCTGGAAGCAACGTACTGTCGGGATTGGTGTTGTGTCGCCGGAGCGCGCATTGGCGCTTGGCTTCACCGGCGCCATGCTGCGTGGTTCCGGCATCGCGTGGGATTTGCGCAAGAAGCAGCCGTACGAGGTGTACGCCGATCTTGATTTTGATATTCCTGTCGGCGTCGAGGGTGATTGTTACGACCGTTATCTGGTGCGCATGGAAGAGATGCGCCAGTCCAATCGCATCATCAAGCAGTGTGTTGATTGGCTGCGCAAGAACCCGGGCCCCGTCATCACGGATAACCACAAGGTGGCGCCACCTTCCCGCCTCGATATGAAGACGAACATGGAAGAGCTGATTCACCACTTCAAACTGTTTACCGAGGGCATGCATGTGCCCGTAGGTGAGGCTTACGCGGCGGTGGAACATCCCAAGGGTGAGTTCGGCATTTACCTGGTGTCGGATGGGGCAAATAAGCCGTATCGCTTGAAAATTCGGGCTCCCGGCTATTCGCACCTTGCTGCGCTGGATGAAATGGCGCGTGGCCACATGATTGCGGATGCAGTGGCAATCATTGGGACGCAGGATATCGTATTTGGGGAGATTGACCGCTAATGCTGTCCGCTGAATCCCTCGCAAAAATTGACCGGGAAGTCGCCAAGTATCCGGCAGATCAGGCTCGATCCGCTGTGATGGGGGCATTGCGCATCGCTCAGGCCGAAAAGGGCTGGCTTGCAACCGAGACCATCGAGTTCGTTGCCAACTACATCGGTATCGCGCCTGTCGCGGCCTATGAGGTGGCGACCTTCTACAATATGTACGATCTGAAACCCGTCGGTCGGCACAAGTTGACGGTCTGTACCAATTTGCCCTGTGCCTTGTCCGGTGGCGTTGACGCCGGTGAGTACCTCAAGCAGAAGCTGGGCATCGCCTACGGTGAAACAACAGGCGACGGCAAGTTCACGCTGGTAGAAGGCGAGTGCATGGGGGCCTGTGGGGATGCTCCGGTGATGCTGCTCAACAATCACCAGATGTGCAGCTTCATGACCCATGAAGCCATTGATCAAAAGCTGGCGGAGTTGAAGTAAATGGCAGTCTTTGAAAGTGGTGTGATCTTTGAGGGTGTCGATACTCGCGATCCAAACTGCTGGACGCTGGATGCCTATCGCGCGCGCGGTGGCTATCAAGCGTTGACACGTATTCTGGAGTCGAAAGTGACTCAGGATGACGTGATTGCGGAGGTCAAGAGCTCTTCCTTGCGCGGCCGCGGTGGTGCTGGCTTTCCGACGGGATTGAAGTGGAGCTTCATGCCGCGCCAGTTCCCCGGCGATAAGTATGTTGTTTGTAATAGTGACGAAGGTGAGCCCGGGACATTCAAGGACCGCGACATCATGCGTTATAACCCGCACTCCCTGATCGAAGGAATGATCATCGCAGGCTATGCCATGGGGGCGAAGCGGGGCTACAACTACATTCACGGTGAAATTTTCGAAGTCTACGAACTGTTCGAGGCTGCGCTCGATGAAGCCCGTCAGGCGGGCTTGCTGGGCGATAATATTCTCGGCTCCGGATTCTCGTTCGACCTGTTTGCCCACCATGGCTACGGCGCATATATCTGTGGTGAAGAAACCGCATTGCTCGAGTCGTTGGAGGGGAAGAAGGGGCAACCGCGCTTCAAGCCGCCGTTCCCCGCGAGCTTCGGCCTCTACGGTAAGCCGACCACGATCAATAACACTGAATCGTTTGCTTCGGTACCGTTCATTATCAAGGACGGTGCTCAGAGGTTTCTCGAGCTGGGCAAGCCAAACAACGGCGGAACCAAGCTGTTCTCGGTGTCCGGTCATGTGACTCGGCCCGGTAACTACGAAATTCCCTTGGGCATGCCTTTTGCCCAGTTGTTGGAGATGGCTGGCGGCATGCGGGGCGGCAAGAAGCTCAAGGCCGTCATTCCCGGTGGTTCGTCGGCGCCGGTCCTGCCGGGTCAGGTCATGATGGACCTGACAATGGACTATGACAGCATCTCAAAAGCCGGGTCGATGCTTGGCTCCGGGGCTGTCATCGTGATGAATGAAGACGTGTGCATGGTCAAGGCGCTTGAGCGTTTAGCCTACTTCTATTACGAAGAGTCCTGTGGCCAATGTACCCCGTGTCGTGAGGGGACTGGCTGGCTGTATCGCGTCGTACACCGGATTGAAAACGGCCTCGGACATCCGGACGACCTGGATTTGCTGGATTCGGTCGGCAATAACATGGCGGGGCGCACAATCTGTGCGTTGGCAGATGCAGCCGTATTCCCGGTACGTAGTTTCACCAAGCACTTCCGCTCGGAGTTCGAGTATCACATCGAACACAAGAAGTGTCTGGTTGACCACAAATGGTGTTGATCCGGTAACCGGATCGTGCAACAGGTAGCTGATCGCTATGCTCGAAATCGAAATCGACGGTAACAAACTCACAGTGCCAGACGGCTCGACCGTCATGGAAGCGGCCAACTCGATTGGTACTTACATTCCGCACTTCTGCTATCACAAGAAACTGTCCATCGCAGCCAACTGCCGCATGTGCCTGGTTGAGGTTGAAAAGGCACCGAAGCCGTTGCCGGCCTGTGCGACGCCGGTCACGGATGGAATGAAGGTACATACCCATTCCACGCTGGCAAGCAAGGCGCAGAAGGGTGTGATGGAGTTCCTGCTGATCAATCACCCGCTGGATTGCCCAATCTGTGACCAGGGGGGCGAATGCCAGTTGCAGGACTTGGCTGTGGGTTACGGCAACAGTGCTTCGCGTTATCAGGAGGAGAAGCGCGTGGTCGTCAACAAGAACATGGGGCCGCTGATTTCGACCGACATGACGCGTTGCATACATTGCACGCGTTGTGTTCGCTTCACTGAAGAGATCGGCGGATTCCAGGAGATCGGGATGGCCAATCGCGGCGAGCATTCCGAGATCCTGCCGTTCATCAATAAGACCGTCGATTCCGAAATTTCCGGCAACGTCATTGATCTATGTCCGGTTGGCGCGTTGACCTCCAAGCCGTTCCGCTATAGTGCGCGGACTTGGGAGCTGTCGCGTCGCAAGTCGGTCAGCCCGCATGATGGCCTGGGCGCAAACCTGGTTGTTCAGGTCAAGCAGGGGCAGGTGATGCGCGTGCTGCCCCGTGAAAACGAATCCATCAACGAATGCTGGTTGGCTGACCGTGATCGCTTCTCTTACGAGGCGCTCAACTCCGAGCAGCGTTTGACCAAGCCTATGCTCAAGCATGGTGGGGTGTGGCAGGAGGTGGACTGGCAGACTGCGCTTGATTACGTTGTCCACGGCCTCAAGGATATCAAGCTGCGCCATGGCGCTGAGGCGATCGGCGCGCTGGCTACCCAGCACAGCACGCTCGAGGAACTCTACCTGTTGCAGCGCCTGGTCCGTGCACTTGGCAGCGGCAATATCGATACCCGTACTCGCCAGGCAGACTTCAGTGCAGATGGCAAGGAAAGCGGCATCGCGTGGCTGGGCCAGTCGATTGCGAGTTTGAGCACCAAAAATAGCGTGTTGCTCGTCGGCTCCAATGTTCGCAAGGAACAACCGCTCATCGCTGCACGGCTGCGTCATACGGTGAAAAAAGGTGGCCAGCTGTCGGTCATCAACCCGGTTGGGTATGACCTCCTGTGCAAGACGCATGAGCAATTCGTTGTCGCGCCATCCGAGTTTGTCGCCGTCTTGGCAGAAGTGCTTAAGGCTGCGTCGTCGCAACAGCAGCAAACGTTGCCTGCGGAGCTCAGTGCCCTGGTGGCGTCTGTGTCGGTGTCTGAGTGTGCGGCTCGTATCGCCGATAGTCTGGTCAAGGGTGAGGATGCTGCGATCCTGCTGGGACAACTGGCTCAACATCATCCCCAGTATTACACCATTCGCATGCTTGCCAACGCCATTGCAAGCGTTACCGGTGCGCAATGCGGCGAATTTGCTGAGGCGGCCAATACTGTCGGTGCCTCGCTGGCGGGCGCTCACCCGCTGCACGCGGAATTGCGTCGTGCTGGTGTCGTCGGTAAAAACGCAGGGCAGATGCTGGCTAGTCCGTTGAAGGCATATCTGTTGCTCAACACCGAAGTCGAACTGGACAGCAACAATTCGCAACAGGCCCTGGCGACGGTGAAGCAGGCCGATATGGTTGTCGTGTTCAGCGCATTCAAGCATCAAGCCCTGGACTATGCTGACGTGTTGTTGCCGATTGCTCCGTTCAGCGAAACTTCCGGGACCTTCGTCAACACCGAGGGTGTGGCTCAAAGCTTCAACGGTGTGGTCAAACCGCTAGGAGACACTCGTCCGGCATGGAAGGTCCTGCGCGTCCTGGGTAATCTGCTCGATGTTCCTGGCTTCGAGTTCAATTCCTCGGAAGAAATCAGAGATCAACTGTTGTCGATTGGTGAACCAGCGCTGCGCGAATTACTTGGAAATGGCGTTCAGTTCGAGGTGGCGGGTGCTCAGCCTGTAACAGGGTTGCAGCGCGTTGGTGAAGTGCCGATTTATCAGGCCGATGCATTGGTGCGCCGTGCTCCGTCCCTGCAACTCACCAAAGATGCGGCAACGCCTGTGGCGTCCTTGTCCTCTAATGATGCCGAGCGACTTGGCCTGAAGCAGGGGGATCGAGTCAAGGTCAAGCAGGGCGGCGTAACTGCCGAGTTGGCACTGAAAGTTGATGCGGCACAGGCAGAAGGAACCGTGCTGGTGCCGGCAGCCCATCCCTTGACCGCAGGCCTCGGCGAAATGTTCGGAACGATTGAAGTGGAGCGTGCCTGATCATGTTGGAATTTCTCCAAAATTTGCTTGGGGCACCTGCAGGCCAAACCGTCTGGACGCTACTGAAGATTGTGGCAATCGTATTGCCGATGTTCGGCTGTGTGGCTTATCTGACGCTTGCCGAGCGCAAAGTGATTGGTTACATGCAGATCCGTATCGGCCCCAACCGTGTAGGGCCGCTTGGTCTGCTGCAGCCGATCGCCGACGCCCTCAAGTTGATGCTCAAGGAAATTGTTCTGCCAACGAGCGCCAACAAGAGCTTGTTCGTATTGGCTCCGGTGCTGTCGATTGCACCTGCGATGGTTGCTTGGGCGGTCATACCGTTCACACCAGAGATGGTGCTGTCCAATATCGATGCTGGCGTGCTGTACATCATGGCGGTGTCGTCGATTGGCGTATACGGCATCATCCTTGCTGGTTGGGCTTCCAATTCAAAATACGCATTCCTTGGCGCCATGCGGTCGGCAGCACAGATGGTGTCGTATGAAGTGGCGATGGGCTTTGCATTGGTCGGTGTGTTGATGGTGTCGTCAAGCCTGAATTTTGTCGAGATCGTCAACGTTCAGGGCAAGGGTCTGTTCGGTGGTAGTGCGCTGAGCTGGAACTGGATCCCGCTGTTCCCGATGTTCCTCGTCTACCTGATCTCCGGGGTTGCGGAGACCAACCGGGCGCCTTTTGACGTGGCTGAGGGTGAGTCCGAAATCGTGGCCGGCTTCCACGTCGAATATTCGGGGATGGTGTTTGCCATATTCTTCCTGGCTGAATATGCAAACATGATCCTGATCTCGGCGCTGACTTCGATCATGTTCATGGGGGGGTGGTTGTCTCCGTTCCCGGCCTCGTGGGGGCTCATTGGCGCGCCAAGTTTCATTTGGCTCGCGGCCAAGGTGGCATTCATTCTGTTCTGCTTCCTGTGGTTCCGTGCAACATTCCCGCGCTACCGTTATGACCAGATCATGCGCTTGGGTTGGAAGATTTTCTTGCCCGTAACGATGGTGTGGGTTGCGGTGCTGGGCGTGTGGATGATGTCTCCATACTCGCTGTGGTAAGAGGCAGAGGTCGAGTAAATGAACAAGTTGCAGAATTTCTTTAAGACATTTTTCTTGCTGGAACTGGTAAAAGGGATGGCCCTGACTGGCCGCCATATGTTCCAGCGCAAGATTACCGTCCAGTTCCCGGACGAAAAGACGCCGATGTCGCCGCGCTTCCGTGGACTTCATGCCTTGCGTCGCTATCCAAATGGCGAAGAGCGCTGTATTGCGTGCAAGTTGTGCGAGGCTGTTTGCCCAGCGATGGCGATCACGATTGAATCCGAGCAACGGGATGACGGTACGCGTCGCACGACCCGTTACGATATTGACCTGACAAAATGTATTTTCTGTGGATTTTGTGAGGAGTCCTGTCCGGTTGATTCGATTGTCGAGACGCATATTTTTGAATACCACGGCGAGAAGCGGGGAGATTTGCTGTACACCAAACCTATGCTGCTTGCCGTTGGCGACAAATATGAAGCTGAGATTGCAAAGGCGCGTGAAGTCGACGCGCAATATCGATAAATGCCCGACCGAAATTCGGTTGATACCCATGCATAACAACAAGGTCTGGTCATGACTTTTCAGACGCTAGTCTTCTACGTATTGGCTGCCATTCTTCTAGGATCGGCCGCTCGGGTTATTACTGCAAAGAATCCTGTGCACGCCGCACTTTATTTGGTACTGGCCTTTTTTAGCGGCGCCGGGCTCTGGTTGTTGATTCAGGCGGAATTCCTCGGCATTTCGCTGGTGCTTGTCTATGTCGGTGCAGTGATGGTGTTGTTCCTGTTCGTATGCATGATGCTCGACATCAATTTCGAGAAATTGCGCACAGGTTTTTGGAAGAGCCTACCCCTAGCTTCGGCGGTCGCCTTGCTTATGGTTGTCGAAATGGCGTTGGTGTTTACCGGAAAGAATAGTGGTGTCGCAGGTGTCTCGCAGCTGCCGGAACATCCCGCCGGCTATAGCAATACCAAGGAGCTCGGCAAGGTGCTGTATACGCAGTTTGTCTATCCGTTCGAGATTGCCGCGATCGTGTTGCTTGTGGCGATCGTTGCAGCAATTGCACTTACCATGCGTGGCCGCAAGGACACCAAGTATCAGGACCCTGGCCAGCAGGCTAAGGTGAAGCGCGCGGATCGCGTACGTGTCGTCAAAATGGCGGCGGAAAAACCGCAACCGACCGACGTCGCAGAACAATCGGCCAAGTAAGCGCCATTCTGGATAATAAAAGGGGATCTTCGTGCTCTCGCTGACGCACTATCTCGTTCTGGGCGCCATATTGTTCGCCATCAGCATCCTGGGTATTTTTCTCAATCGTAAGAACATCATTGTTCTGCTCATGGCGATTGAATTGATGCTGCTCGCGGTGAACATGAACTTTATCGCCTTCTCGCAATTCATGAATGACGCAGCAGGTCAGATTTTCGTGTTCTTTATCCTGACTGTGGCTGCGGCGGAATCCGCAATCGGGTTGGCCATTTTGGTCGTACTGTTCAGAAACCTGAACACTATCAATGTGGAAGAGCTCGACAGCCTGAAGGGCTGATCGCGTTCCCCAAGTCGACTTTACAGGTTTAATAAGAAAACGCATCACCATGACAGACATGCAAACGCTCTACCTTATGATTCCGCTGGCACCGCTGCTAGGCGCGATCCTGGCCGGCCTGTTCGGTCGTGTAATCGGCCGCACGGGGGCACACTGTGTAACCATCCTGGGTGTTGCGCTTGCCTTTGTCGGCTCGGCCTATACGCTCAATTACCTGTTGAGCGGTGGGCAGGCCTACTACGGAAATGTCTACACCTGGCTGACGATCAATGGTATCGATCTGTCCATTGGTTTTCAGGTGGACAACTTGACTGCCATGATGATGTGCGTAGTTACCTTCGTTTCGCTGATGGTGCACATCTACACGATCGGCTACATGCATGACGATCCTGGCTACCAGCGTTTCTTCAGCTACATCTCCCTATTTACCTTCTCGATGCTGATGTTGGTGATGTCCAACAACTTCGTGCAGCTGTTCTTTGGCTGGGAGGCCGTTGGTCTTGTTTCCTACCTCTTGATCGGCTTCTGGTTCAAGCGTCCGACGGCGATTTTTGCCAACCTGAAGGCGTTTCTGGTCAACCGGGTGGGCGACTTCGGTTTTGTACTGGGTATCGGCTTGGTGTTTGCGCATACGGGTTCCATGGATTACCACACGGTGTTCCAGGCCGTGCCTGCGTTGAAGGACCAGACCATTAATCTGATCGGCGATATGCAATGGCCGCTGCTGGCGGTGACCGGCATTCTGCTGTTCGTTGGCGCAATGGGTAAGTCGGCACAGTTTCCACTGCATGTCTGGCTGCCCGATTCGATGGAAGGCCCAACACCGATTTCCGCCTTGATCCATGCCGCAACCATGGTGACTGCAGGTATTTTCATGGTGGCGCGCATGTCTCCGATCTATGAGCTGTCGGATGCCGCGTTGTCCTTCATCACCGTGATCGGTGCGATCACCGCTCTGTTCATGGGGTTCCTCGGCGTCATTCAAAACGACATCAAGCGTGTCGTGGCTTATTCGACGCTATCGCAGCTGGGCTACATGACTGTTGCGTTGGGGGTGTCGGCGTACTCCGTCGCTGTGTTCCACCTGATGACGCACGCGTTCTTCAAGGCGCTGCTGTTCCTTGCAGCAGGCTCGGTGATCATTGGCATGCACCATGATCAGGATATTCGCAACATGGGTGGATTGCGCAAGTACATGCCAATCACCTGGATCACCTCCCTGGTTGGCTCTCTTGCCCTGATCGGTACGCCATTCCTATCGGGCTTCTATTCGAAAGATTCGATTATCGAGGCCGTCAAGGCATCGCATATCCCGGGTAGTGGCTTTGCCTACTTTGCCGTTGTTGCCGGTGTATTTGTGACCGCGTTCTACTCGTTCCGCATGTACTTCCTGGTGTTCCATGGCGACGAGCGTTTTGGTAAAGCACACGACCATCACGCGGATCATGACGACGAAGAGCCGTCCGATGATCATCATCATGGTCTGGCTCCGGGTGAAAAGCCGCACGAGACGCCATGGGTTGTCACGTTGCCGCTGGTGCTGCTGGCTATTCCTTCGCTGGTGATCGGCTACATCGCAATCGAGCCGATGCTGTATGGCGATTTCTTCAAGAATGTCATCTTCGTTGGCGAAAATCACCACGTCATGGCTGAGCTCAAGGAGGAGTTCCATGGTGCGGCTGCGATGGGGGTCCATGCCTTGACGTCGTTGCCATTCTGGCTCGCTCTGGGCGGCGTCGTGGTGTCTTGGTTCTTCTATCTGCGTCGTCCCGATATTCCGGCCGCGATCAAGGACCGGTTCTCGCTTGTTTACACGCTCCTTGAGCGCAAGTATTTCATGGACGATCTGTACTTCAATCTGTTTGCCAAGGGAAGCCGTCTGCTCGGGATGGGCCTGTGGAAAGTTGGTGACGTCGCCATCATTGACGGATTGATGGTTAATGGTTCGGCCAAGCTGGTTGGCTGGCTCTCCCGTGTCGTGCGGCAGCTGCAGTCTGGTTACATCTACCACTATGCTTTCGCAATGATCATTGGCGCACTTGTCCTGCTGCTTTTCTTTGGCAAGGCTTTGGTTGGCTAAGAAATCGAATAACGAAAACGCTGAGATTTAGATAGGTTAGTCATGAGTGAACATTTGCTGAGTCTGGTCATCTGGACGCCAATCATCGCTGGTGTGCTAGTCCTGGCCACTGGCGGGGATCGCAACGCGGGATTGGCTCGCTGGATAGCCCTGATAGGCGCAGCGGCCGGTTTCCTGCTGTCTTTGCCGCTATATACCGAGTTCCAGTCCTTGCATGGTGGTATGCAGTTCGAGGAGATGGCTCCGTGGATCAGCCGTTTCAACATCAACTATCATCTCGGCGTAGACGGCATTTCGATGCTGTTCGTGGTGTTGAACAGCTTCACGACCTTGCTCGTGGTGATTGCTGGCTGGGAAGTGATCGAACGGCGGGTAGCGCAGTACTTTGCTGCGTTCCTGATCATGTCTGGTCTGATCAATGGTTCTTTCGCTTCATTGGATGCCATTCTGTTCTACGCGTTCTTTGAAGCCATGCTGATCCCGATGTACCTGATCATCGGCGTGTGGGGTGGACCGAACCGGGTCTATGCAGCGGTCAAGTTCTTCCTGTATACCCTGATGGGTTCGCTGCTGATGCTGGTTGCCTTCATCTACCTGTACATTCAGGCGGGTAACAGCTTCTCCATCCTGGACTACCACAATCTGCATCTGCCTCTCGATGTCCAGAAGTGGTTGTTTGTGGCTTTCTTCCTGTCCTTTGCCGTCAAGGTGCCGATGTGGCCCGTGCACACGTGGTTGCCAGACGCCCACGTGGAGGCGCCAACGGGCGGTTCCATGGTGCTGGCGGCAATCACCCTCAAGCTGGGTGCTTATGGTTTCCTGCGTTTCAGCTTGCCGATTGCTCCCGACGCGAGCCACGCCCTTTCCGGCGTGATGATTTTCCTGTCGCTGGTCGCGGTGGTGTACATCGGCTTGGTTGCCCTTGTTCAAGCTGACATGAAGAAATTGGTGGCCTATTCGTCCATCGCCCACATGGGTTTTGTTACGTTGGGCCTGTTCATGTTCTCCGGCGACATGTTGACCAACGAGGGGGTTGAAGGCGCGCTGATCCAGATGCTGTCCCATGGCTTTGTTTCGGCAGCCATGTTTGCATGTATCGGCGTGATGTACGACCGTATGCATTCGCGACAGATTGCGGACTACGGTGGTGTGGTCAATACGATGCCTAAATTTGCCGCCTTCATGATGCTGTTCGGCATGGCGAATGCTGGCTTGCCGGCAACCTCCGGTTTTGTGGGCGAATTCCTGGTCATCATGGGGGCAGTAAAAGCCAACTTCTGGTACGCCTTCCTTGCCGCCACTACACTGATTTTTGGTGCAGCCTATACGCTTTGGATGTATAAGCGGGTCATCTTCGGCGACGTTGCCAACGAGCATGTTGCTGAGCTGACAGATATCAACGGGCGCGAGTTCCTCTTGCTTGCTGTGCTGGCGGTGACCGTTCTGGGGATGGGGCTTTACCCCGAGATGTTCATCTCGAAGATGCACGCGTCGGTGAATGATCTGATTGCGCACGTCGCCAGAAGCAAGATTTAAGCGACGAGCAGACTGAGGAAACACGTGTAATGAACTTTGCTAGCATGAACCTCTTGGCAGCACTGCCCGAAACCTTCCTGTTGTGTGCAATAGCGGTCATCTTGATCGTTGACGCCTTTACCAAGGAAGAGCCGAGCGCTGCGAGCTACTATCTGTCACTACTGACGCTCGTTGGTTGTGCCTACCTGACTTGGAGCACGATGTCTCCGACGGTCTCCTATGCATTCAACAATTTCTTTGTTGATGATCCGATGGCCGAAGTGCTCAAGCTGGGGACTTATCTGGCGACGGGCGCAATATTTGTGTATTCGCGGCAATATCTTGCTGATCGCGCAATTTTTCGTGGAGAATTTTTCTCGCTGAGCTTGTTCGCCATGCTGGGCATGATGGTGATGCTCTCGGCGAATAACCTGCTGACGCTGTATCTGGGGCTGGAGTTGCTGTCATTGTCGCTCTACGCTTTGGTGGCGTTGCAGCGCGACTCTGCGATTGCGACCGAAGCGGCAATGAAGTATTTCGTTCTCGGTGCGTTGGCCTCCGGCATGTTGCTCTATGGCATGTCGATGATCTATGGCGCAACCGGATCTTTGGATTTGCAAACCGTTGCTACCAAGATTGCCAGCGGTGAGGCAAAGTCTGCTTTGCTCGCACTGGGTGTCGTGTTCATTGTGGCCGGCGTAGCCTTCAAGTTGGGCGCGGTACCATTCCATATGTGGGTACCCGATGTGTATCAAGGGGCGCCGACTGCCGTCACAATGTTCATTGGTTCCGCACCTAAGCTCGCTGCTTTTGCGTTTGTCATCCGTATTTTGGTAATTGGCCTCGGTGGGTTGTTGAAGGATTGGCAGCCCATGTTGATGATTCTTGCCGTGGCTTCCATGGCTATCGGCAACATCACTGCAATCGCTCAAACCAGTATCAAGCGGATGCTGGCCTATTCGACCATCTCCCATATGGGGTTCCTGCTGCTTGGCATCCTGTCCGGGGCTGTCAATGGCTACGCTGCATCGATGTTTTATGCGCTTGCCTATGTGCTCATGACGCTTGGCGCATTCGGCGTGTTGCTGTTGCTGGCGAATAAAGACAGTGAGGCCGATTCGCTTGACTCGTTCAAGGGGTTGGCGGATCGCAGTCGCTGGTTTGCGTTCGTGATGTTGTTGTTGATGGTCTCCATGGCGGGGATACCCGGCACCATCGGCTTCTGGGCCAAGCTGCAGGTAATTACCGTGATCGTGGACATCAAGCTGTATTGGCTTGCTGTTGCTGCAGTCATGTTCTCCTTAATCGGCGCGTTTTATTATCTGCGTGTGATCAAGCTGATGTTCTTCGAGTCGGCAGATGAAGGTGAGAGCCAAGCGAGCTTGTCTGGCGTCCTGGGAGCCAAGCTGGTATTGACTATAAACGGTTTGTTGGTGTTGTTCTTCGGTATTCTGCCGAGCAGCCTGATGAGCGTTTGCCTTGAAGCAATCAAGCAAAGCGTCCGCTTGTCGTGAATCTTGCAGCCCTGACTCTATTATTGGCGGCCATTGTTGCCGCCAATTTGCCGTTCCTGAGCGATCGGATTTTCTTTCTGAAGCTTGGAGGCATGATAAAGAATCTGGCGTGGCGGCTTGCTGAATGGGTGTTCTTGTATTTTTGTTGTGGTGTGGTGGCTGGATTGCTCGAAGGCCGGTTCGGACCGCCCCACGACCAGCATTGGCAATTTTATGCAGTCACTTTCTTTGCATTTCTGATATTTTCTCTGCCTGGATTTGTAATGAAATATCTGTGGCAGAAGCCAAGCATATAGAGATTTGCAATCGCTATTGCAACAAACAAAAAGTCTCTCTATAATGCGTAGCTCCTTAGGCGCGTAGCTCAGCTGGTTAGAGCACCACCTTGACATGGTGGGGGTCGTTGGTTCGAGTCCAATCGCGCCTACCAACGAATAAGAGGAAAATCTGTCGATGTTTCGAACTTGCAGCTTGGCGTTATATTGCTAGGGTGTGACTGGTCGTTCGGGTTTGTCCTTGAAAAAAGTGCGGCTACACCGCACTTTTTTTTTGCCTGTTTTAGACGGTATTTCAATTAACTGCAATTGTGGATGGAAAGGCTCCTCCTATGCCTGTCATAACGCTTCCCGATGGTTCGCAACGTTCGTACGACAATCCGGTGACTGTGGCTGAGGTTGCTGCGAGTATTGGCGCTGGCCTGGCCCGTGCGGCCTTGGCCGGCAAAGTTGATGGCGAGCTGGTCGATACCTCCTGTCTCATCGATCGCGATGTCGCGCTTGCGATTGTTACCGACCGCGACGTGGACGGCCTTGAGGTGATTCGCCATTCGACTGCACATTTGCTGGCCTATGCCGTCAAGGAGCTGTTCCCCGAAGCCCAGGTGACCATTGGCCCGGTTATCGAGAATGGCTTCTACTATGACTTTTCCTATAAGCGCCCATTTACGCCTGAAGATCTGGGCGCCATCGAAAAGCGCATGAGTGAGCTGGCCAAGCGAGATCATCCTGTTACCCGTGAGGTATGGGGGCGTGACGAAGCGGTGCGATTCTTCGAGAGCATCGGTGAGCGATATAAAGCGGAGCTCATCGGCTCGATTCCATCTGGAGAGGATGTGTCGCTGTACAGAGAGGGCGATTTTGTCGATCTGTGCCGGGGGCCGCATGTACCGTCTACTGGCAAGCTTAAGGTCTTCAAGTTGATGAAGGTGGCCGGCGCCTACTGGCGCGGCGATTCACGCAACGAGATGCTGCAGCGCATCTACGGGACTGCCTGGTCCAAGAAGGAGGATCTGGACGCGTACCTGCATCAGTTGGAAGAGGCTGAGAAACGGGATCATCGAAAGATCGGCCGCCAGCAAGATCTCTTCCACCTGCAGGATGAAGCGCCGGGTATGGTGTTCTGGCACCCCAAGGGGTGGACCGTGTGGCAGACCGTCGAGCAGTACATGCGGTGCGTCCTGCGCGAGCACGGTTATGAGGAGGTGCGTACGCCGCTCGTCATGGATCGTGTCTTGTGGGAGCGCTCTGGGCATTGGGAAAACTACCGGGAGAACATGTTTACGACGGAGTCGGAGAAGCGTGACTACGCCGTGAAACCGATGAACTGCCCTGGTCATATTCAGATATTCAATCAGGGGTTGAAGAGTTATCGTGACCTCCCGCTGCGCCTGGCCGAGTTCGGGGCCTGTCACCGCAATGAGCCCTCTGGTTCGCTGCATGGCATCATGCGCGTGCGTGGCTTTACCCAGGATGATGCGCATATTTTCTGTACGGAAGATCAAATCCAGTCGGAATCGATGGCGTTCATCGAGCTGCTGCAGAAAGTGTATGCGGACTTTGGCTTTGCCGAGATTCTCGTCAAGCTTTCCACTCGACCGGAGAAACGTGCAGGCTCCGATGAGGTGTGGGACAAGGCCGAGGCGTCCTTGGCTGAGGCGTTGAAGGCTAAGGGCCTGGTATATGACCTGCAGCCAGGGGAGGGGGCATTTTATGGCCCGAAGATCGAGTTTTCGTTGAAGGACTCGATCGGGCGGGTGTGGCAGTGCGGTACGCTGCAGCTCGACTTTGTGCTGCCGCAGCGGCTCGGAGCCGAGTACGTGGCTGAGGACAATGGCAAGCATGTGCCGGTCATGTTACATCGAGCAATCCTAGGCTCGCTGGAGCGGTTCATCGGCATCCTCATCGAAAACTATGCGGGTAGCCTGCCATTGTGGCTTTCGCCTGTGCAAATGGTGGTGATGAATATCTCTGAGTCGCAGGCCGATTATGTTCGCGATGTGACTGAGCGACTGAAGTTGGCAGGTTTCCGCGCCATTGCGGACTTGAGAAATGAGAAAATTACCTATAAAATCCGCGAACATAGTTTGCAGCGGCTCCCATATCAGTTGATTTTGGGTGACAAAGAGAAGGCTGCAGGCTTGGTTGCCGTGCGTACCCGCCAAGGTGAAGACTTGGGTCAAATGACGATTGACGCGCTGATTGAGCGCTTGCGTCAGGACCTGCCGGGTAGCACGGTTTAATTTTTGTAAGACTTGGAGACACTGCTATAGCTCAGGAACGCGAACCACGAATCAACGGCGAGATCAATGTGTCGGAGCTTCGTTTGGTAGGGGTGGAAGGAGAGCAGCTCGGTATCGTTAACTTGGCGCAGGCGCTGAGTATGGCGGAAGAGGCTGATGTTGACTTGGTTGAAATTGCACCACAGGCTAGCCCACCGGTTTGCCGCCTGATGGACTATGGCAAGTTCAAATACCAGGAAAGCAAGAAGCGGCACGAAGCCAAGCTCAAGCAGAAGCAAATCCAGGTCAAGGAAATCAAATTCCGTCCCGGAACCGATGAGGGTGACTATCAAGTCAAGCTGCGTAATTTGATCCGCTTCCTGCAGGAAGGGGACAAGGCGAAGATTACGCTGCGTTTCCGCGGCCGAGAGATGGCGCACCAGGAGTTTGGCGTGGCACTGTTGAAGCGCGTTGAGGGTGACCTGACCGAAGTTGGCGTGGTCGAGCAGTTCCCGAAGATGGAGGGTCGCCAGATGATTATGGTGATCGCGCCCAAGAAGAAGTAACCGTATTTGTTGCGATGACGAAAGACGCGTCGCGACAGTGTGAATTTGTCGTGCACAGGTAACGCGACAAATGTGATGACACTGGGGTTTCAAGTGCTGCAGTCGTAGCCACCTCTTGTCGATCAACAAGGAGAGCATTATGCCGAAGATGAAAACCAAGAGCAGCGCCAAGAAGCGCCTCAAGGTGCTGGGCAACGGTGGCGTTAAGCGTAGCAAAGCATTTAAGCGCCACATCCTGACCAAGAAGACCACGAAGAACAAGCGTCAACTGCGTGGTACGACAATGGTTCATCCCACGAACATGGGTCATGTTCGTGCGATGTTGCCCTACGCTGCTTAAGGAGATTGAAATATGCCACGAGTTAAACGCGGTGTAACGGCACGCGCCCGTCACAAAAAGGTTCTCGCACTGGCCAAGGGCTATCGCGGTCGTCGTAAAAACGTCTACCGTATTGCCAAGCAGGCGGTAATGAAGGCGGGTCAGTACGCTTATCGTGACCGTCGTCAACGCAAGCGTCAGTTCCGTCAGCTGTGGATTGCGCGTATTAACGCAGCGTCCCGTGAGTGTGGCCTGACATACAGCCGCTTCATGAATGGTCTGAAGAAGGCTGCGATCGAGATCGACCGTAAGGTGCTGGCTGATCTGGCAGTGTTTGACAAGCCTGCTTTTGCTCGCATCGTCGAGCAAGCTAAAGCTGGCCTCGCTGCTTAAGCTGTCTGGATCATGAAAGGGAGGCGAAGGCCTCCCTTTTTTTTCGAATTTTTGCGCGTCGGCAGGGGTCGGCGCAGGTGGTAAAAATAGGGCGGATGTACCATGCAAAACGTGAACATGATACTTGATCGCGGTTTGGCCGAGCTGCAAGCGGCGCAGGACCAGGTCGAGTTGGAGCAAGTCAAGGCTCGCTATCTTGGCAAGAGTGGTGAACTGACTGAATTGCTGAAGCAGCTTGGCAAACTTCCGCCCGAAGAAAAACGGACTGTTGGCGCCGCTATCAACCAGGCAAAGCAGGGCTTCGAGTCAGCATGGTCGGCGCGAAGAGGCGAACTGGATGCGGCAAAGCTCGCACAGCAGCTGGCCGCCGAGGCGCTCGATGTGACACTGCCAGGCCGCGGCAATCAGGTTGGTGGTTTGCATCCGGTGACGCTGACGCAACAGCGTATCGAGGACTTGTTCCGCTCCATGGGCTTCGCTGTTGCAGATGGCCCCGAAATCGAAACAGACTTCCATAACTTCGAAGCACTCAATATTCCGAAAGATCACCCCGCACGGGCGATGCAGGATACGTTTTACGTCGAGGGCGGGGATGTGTTGCGTACCCATACCTCCCCCATTCAAATCCGTTACATGTTGCAGAACCCGCCACCGATCAAGATCATTGCCCCCGGGCGGGTGTATCGCGTCGATTCCGATGCCACCCATTCGCCGATGTTCCATCAAATGGAGGGGCTGTGGGTTGACGAGGGAGTCAGTTTCGCCGACCTCAAGGCGGTGTTGATCGACTTCCTGCGTCAATTTTTCGAGCGAGACGATCTGCAGGTGCGTTTCCGCCCTTCATTCTTTCCGTTTACCGAACCTTCCGCTGAAATTGATGTGCTTGGTGCCCGGGGCTGGCTAGAGATCGGCGGGTGCGGCATGGTGCACCCGAACGTATTGAGGAATGTCGGTATCGACAGCGAGCGTTTCACGGGTTTCGCTTTTGGCATCGGTCTCGATCGCTTTGCCATGCTGCGCTATGGCGTCAACGACTTGCGCCTGTTCTTCGAGAACGATCTCGCCTTTCTCAAGCAGTTCAACTGATTTGCGTGGAACCGGAATATGAAATTCTCTGAACAATGGTTGCGAACCCTCGTCAACCCGCCGTTGAATAGTGAAGAGCTGGCGCACCAGTTGACGATGGCGGGGCTTGAGGTAGAGGAAAACCAGCCTGCAGCACCTGACTTCGATAAGGTGGTCGTCGCCGAGGTGCTGAGTGTGACGCGCCACGAAAATGCAGATCGCCTCAACGTGTGCCAAGTCAATATTGGCCAGGTCGAACCTATACAGATCGTGTGTGGCGCCCCAAACGTCGCGCCGGGGGTGAAGGTGCCGTGTGCGTTGGTCGGTGCAAATCTGCCCGGCGATTTCAAGATCAAGCAGGCCAAGGTGCGCGGTGTCGAGTCGTTTGGCATGCTGTGCTCCGGTGATGAGCTGGGTATGCCGGATGGCATCGATGGCTTGTTGTTGTTACCCGTCGACGCACCTGTGGGTGAAGATTTCCGCGAATATTTCGGGCTCAACGACCGCGTGTTCACGCTTAAGCTGACGCCGAATCGTGCTGATTGCCTATCCCTGTCCGGCATTGCCCGTGAGCTTGCCGCGCTGAACGAAATGACCGTGCCTGTACCCGCACGTCACGATATCGCCGAGTCGAGTGCTAAACAGCTCGAGGTAGTGCTTGACGCGCCCGAGGCGTGCCCGCGGTATTGCGGTCGCGTCGTCAGCAGCGTCGATTTTAATGCCCCGACGCCCCTGTGGATGGTGCGGCGACTCGCGCGTAGCGGGGTGCGCAGCATTTCGGCCATCGTCGACGTGACGAACTATGTGATGCTCGAACTTGGGCAGCCCATGCACGCCTTCGATCTGGCCAAGATCGAGGGGCGAGTTCATGCACGATTGGCCCGTGGCGGTGAACAGATCACGCTGCTGAACGACAAGACCATCGCGCTCGAGCCGGACATGCTGGTTATTGCCGATGACGCCAAGCCTCTGGCATTGGCCGGGATTATGGGGGGGGGGGACAGCGCGATTTCGGCCGCAACCCAGGATATTTTCCTGGAAAGCGCATATTTTGACCCAGCCGTCATCCATGGCAAATCGCGTCGGCTCGGTTTTGGGTCGGACTCCTCCTACCGATTCGAACGAGGTGTCGATTTCGAGCTGCAACGTACCGCATTGGAGCGTGCGACCGAGCTGATTCTCGATATTTGTGGCGGTGAGTCCGGCGCCGTGAGCGAAGCCTGTGCCAGCTTGCCGGTACGCCATGCCGTCAATTTGCGAGTCAGCCGGATCGCCAGGGTACTTGGCGTGAGCTTGGAGGCCGGGGCGATTGTTGCCATGCTGGAACGCCTTGGCTTGCGTTGCTCGCTTGCGGGCGACGTGATTCAGGTCCAGCCGCCATCGTTCCGTTTCGATCTCGTGATCGAGGAGGACCTGATCGAGGAGGTGGCACGCCTATACGGTTATGACACCGTTCCCGTGCGCCCCCCGCTCGGTCAAATGTCGATGTTGCCGCAGCCGACTGGCGCACGTGCACTCCCGCTGATCAAGCAAGGGATGGTTGGGTGTGGTTACCAGGAGGTCATCAACTATGCATTTGTCGATGAGCAGTGGGAAATGGACTTGGCTGGGAATACTGCGCCAGTCAAGCTGATCAACCCGATCGCCAGCCAAATGGGCGTGATGCGCTCCACATTGCTGGGGGGGCTGATCGCGACGCTGCAGCACAATCTGAATCGCAAGCATGAACGGGTTCGCCTGTTTGAGGTTGGGCGGGTGTTTTTGCGGGCCGACAATCAGCTCGAGCAGCCCGAGCGGCTGGCAGGACTGGCTTATGGTCCTCGCGTCCAGGAGCAGTGGGGGGCTGCGGCGCAAGCAGTCGATTTCTTTGACGTCAAGGCTGACGTCGAGGCCCTGTTCTGGCCCCGGCCGTTGCGTTTCGAGGCGGCACCGCATCCGGCTATGCATCCGGGGCGTAGTGCGAAGGTTTGGTTCGATGACAAGCTAGTTGGCTGGCTCGGTGAATTGCATCCCAATTGGGTGCAGAAATATGACCTGAACCGTGCGCCGGTTATGTTCGAATTGGAGCTTGGAATTTTGGCCGCGAGCGAGTTGCCGCAGGCCGCACCCATATCCAAATTCCAGGCTGTGCGCCGTGACATTGCTGTTGTTGTTGATGAGCATGTATCGGTACAAGCCTTGCTTGACTCGCTTGTGTCTGAAAAAATCAGTATAATCAGCGAGATAGCATTGTTCGATGTATATCGCGGCAAAGGCGTTGATGCGGGCTGCAAGAGCCTGGCATTCCGTATCCTGTTGCAGGATGCGGACAAGACCCTGACCGACCAGGAGGTCGATGGAGCGGTGGCACGTCTTGTGGCTGCGGTGCATGAAAAGCATGGCGCGAAACTTAGAATGTAGGGAGTATTCATGACGCTGACGAAAGCGGAGCTTGCTGACTTGTTGTTTGAGAAGGTTGGGCTCAACAAGCGTGAAGCAAAAGACATGGTGGAGTCTTTTTTTGAGGAAATTCGCTTGTCTCTCGAGGAGGGAGATAGCGTGAAGTTATCCGGTTTTGGCAATTTCCAGCTGCGCGACAAGCCGCAGCGTCCGGGCCGGAATCCCAAGACCGGAGAAGAAATTCCTATTACGGCGCGACGGGTCGTTACTTTTCACGCCAGCCAAAAACTAAAGGGAATGGTTGAGAAACACTATGGTGGAAGCGGTTCCGACAACTGATCTGCCGCCTATTCCGGCCAAGCGTTATTTTACGATCGGAGAGGTTAGCGACTTGTGCGGCGTCAAGCCGCACGTCTTGCGTTACTGGGAGCAGGAGTTTACACAGCTGCGCCCGGTAAAGCGGCGCGGTAACCGGCGCTATTATCAGCACCATGAGGTGTTGCTGATTCGCCGGATCCGTTCTTTGCTGTACGAACAGGGCTTCACCATCAGTGGTGCCCGTCACCGCCTAGACGAGGAGGGCGGGCGGCCTCATGTGTTCGAACATGTGGGCGGTGAGCCTGCGGCCGTGGCGAGCATGGAGTCCGTGCGCGCCGAGTTGCTGCATTTGCTTAGCTATCTCGACTCCTGATTTTTTGTGGTCCGGGGCTAGCTTTTCTGGCTCGCTTTGCTATAATGCAGCGCTCTTGTCGGGGCGTAGCGCAGCCTGGTAGCGCACTTGCATGGGGTGCAAGGGGTCGCGAGTTCGAATCCCGCCGCCCCGACCAGAATTAAAAAGCCATCCAGATGGATGGTTAGTAGTAAATCAACTATCGACGATAGTTGAAACGCCGCCTTAGCTCAGTTGGTAGAGCACCTGACTTGTAATCAGGGGGTCGTCAGTTCGAATCCGACAGGCGGCACCAAATATTGACGGGGACTTACAATCGTAAGTCCCCGTTGTTTTTTTGGGATGGCTTTTGCCGCCGTGCTATTGGGCAATGAAAAAGCGGGCTTTAAGCCCGCTTTTTTGTTCATCTGCTGTGCTGAATCAGGCTGTCTTGTCTGCTTCAATCAGTGCGTAGGCCGAATGGTTGTGAATGGATTCGAAATTCTCGGACTCCACGACATAGGCGTCGATCCGGCTGTCGCGGTTGAGCTGCGCGGCAACGTCCCGTACCATGTCTTCAACAAATTTCGGGTTGTCGTAGGCTCGCTCGGTGACGAACTTCTCGTCGGGGCGCTTCAGCAGGCCGTACAGCTCACATGACGCCTGTGCCTCAACTAGCTGGACGATGTCTTCGATCCAGACGAGGTCGTTGGTGCGTGCGGTAATGGTCACATGAGAGCGCTGGTTGTGCGCGCCGCGTTCCGAAATCTTCTTCGAGCAGGGGCAGAGGCTGGTGACCGGGACTAGAACCTTCATGGTCTGGCGATACTGGCCGTCGCGAATTTCACCGACGAATGTGATGTCATAGTCCAGCAGGCTCTGCACACCAGAGATCGGGGCTGACTTGTTGATGAAATACGGGAAGCTCATTTCGATATAGCCGGACTCGGCTTCCAGGCGCTCCACCATTTCGCGAGCCATGGCTTCGAAGGACTCGACCGAGATTTCCTTCTCATGGCTGTTGAGGATTTCGACAAAGCGCGACATGTGCGTGCCCTTGAAATGCTTGGGCAGATGCACATACATATTGAAGACCGCGATGGTGTGCTGCACGCCACCACTCTTGTCCGCAACCTTCAGCGGATGGCGGATGGACTTGATGCCTACTTTGTTGATGGCCAGATTACGATGATCTGGCGAATTTTGTACGTCGGCGATGGCTTGTGTATCGACTGGTTTCATGGCTTTTCCTGCTAAGGGTAACGACCGCAATGACGAGGTAGCGTCAAGATGGGGTCAATACCCGATAAAACAACTCGGGATTAAGAAGTTTATCCGATTTGAACGGGCGCAGCGATAGAAAATGCCTATTGCTGCAATTGAATCAAACGCTTGTTGATCGATGCGAGGATGCCTTCGGTATTGAGGCCGCAATCGGCGAGCAGGAGGGTGGGGTCTCCGTGTTCGACGTATTCGTCCTTCAGGCCGAGCTGCAGCACATTTGCTGCAACGCCAGCCTGCATGAGCGCTTCGGCAACGGCGGAGCCTGCACCGCCCATGATGCTGCCTTCCTCGACCGTTACCAATAAGGTGTGTGCTGCTGCCAGTTGCAATACCAGTGTGGTGTCGAGCGGCTTCACGAAGCGCATGTTGGCTACCGTTGCATCGAGTTGCTCGGCTGCCGCCAAGGCGGGCTGGAGCATGGAGCCAAACGCTAGGATGGCGACGTGCTGGCCCGTGCGGCGGATTTCCCCTTTGCCCACTGGCAGGGTAGTCATCTGTTTCTCGATGCTGACGCCGGGGCCGGTGCCGCGCGGATAGCGCACCGCAGTCGGTTGGTCGAGCTGGAAGGCGGTATACAGCATCTGGCGGCATTCGTTCTCGTCGGATGGCGCCATGACCACCATGTTCGGAATGCAGCGCAGGTAGACGATGTCGAAGCTGCCGGCGTGTGTTGGGCCGTCTGCCCCGACCAGTCCTGCGCGGTCGATTGCGAATACGACTGGCAGGTTCTGGATGGCCACATCGTGGATCAACTGGTCATAGGCGCGCTGCAGGAAGGTCGAGTAGATCGCCACGACCGGTTTCATGCCCTCGCAGGCAACGCCTGCGGCATAGGTGACGGCATGCTGCTCGGCGATGCCGACATCGAAATAGCGCTCGGGGAACTCCTGCTCGAAGCGGACCAGTCCCGAGCCTTCGCGCATCGCCGGCGTAATGCCGACCAGGCGCTTGTCGAGTGCCGCCATGTCGCACAGCCAGTCGCCAAAGATCTGGGTGTAGCTCGGTTTGCCGCCGCCCTTGCCGCCCGCGATGCCATTTGCCTTGTCGAACTTGCTGACGCCGTGATAGAGCACCGGGTCGTTCTCGGCGAGCTTGTAGCCTTGCCCCTTGCGGGTCACGATATGGAGGAACTGCGGGCCGTCGAGTTCGCGCAGGTTCTGCAGGGTCGGAATCAGGACGTCGAGGTCGTGTCCGTCGATCGGACCGATATAGTTGAAGCCGAACTCCTCGAACAAGGTGCCGGGCGTAAACATGCCCTTGGTGTGTTCCTCGGCGCGGCGCACGAATTCATGCACGGGGGGCATGGACTCCAATAGCTTGCTGCCACCCTTGCGCACGGTGTTGAAAAACTTGCCCGAAATCAGCTTGGCCAGGTAATTGTTGAGCGCGCCGACGTTGGGCGAGATCGACATCTCGTTGTCGTTGAGGATGACCAGCATATTGGCATCCATCGCGCCCGCATTGTTCAGGGCCTCGAAGGCCTGGCCCGCAGTCATGGCGCCGTCGCCGATGATGGCTACCGTCTTGCGGTCTTCGCCCTTGAGCTTGGCCGCCACGGCCATGCCCAGTGCTGCCGAGATCGAGGTGGAGGAGTGGCCGACGCCAAAGGTGTCGTATTCGCTTTCCTCCCGCTTGGGGAAGCCGGCAAGCCCGCCTTTCATGCGCAGGCGCGCCATGGCTTCCCGGCGGCCGGTCAATATCTTGTGCGGATAGCTCTGGTGGCCGACGTCCCACACCAGCCTGTCGTCAGGCGTGTGGTAAACATAATGGAGGGCAATGGTGAGCTCGATCGCACCAAGATTGGAGGCCAGGTGGCCACCCGTCTTGCTGACCGATTCGAGCAGGAATTCGCGCAATTCGTCGGCAACCTGCTTGAGTGACTTGCGGTCGAGCTGGCGCAGATCGGCGGGGTGATTGATGGTATTGAGTAGCGTGTACATCGAATTTCCTTGCCTGCCGTGGGGTGGCGGCAGGGTGGGGGCTAAAACTGGCGGGTAACGATAAAGTCGGCAAGCTCGGCCAGGCGGTGGGCGCGCTCGCCAAAGCCTGCAAGGCTGGCTTGCGCGTCGGCCTGCAAATCCGCCGCAAGTGCTTTGGCATCCCTGGCCCCGAGCAGCGAGACATAGGTTGGCTTGTTGTGCTCCGCATCCTTGCCGGCGGTCTTTCCCAGCGTGGCGGTGCTGGCTTCGGCGTCGAGTACATCGTCGACCACCTGGAAGGCGAGGCCGACACATTTGGCGAAGTGGTCCAGGCGGGTGCGTTCCTCATCGTCAAGCGTGCCGCCGGCCAGGGCGCCCAGCATGACCGAGGCGCGAATCAGCGCGCCAGTCTTGAGGATGTGCATGTGTTCAAGCTCAGGCAGCGTGAGCGCTTGGCCGACAGAAGCCAGGTCGATTGCCTGCCCGCCCGCCATGCCGTGCGAGCCTGCTGCCTGTGCCAGCAGGCCAAGCATCTTCAGCTGCGACTGCACGTCTCGTGCCGCCGCATGGTTGGCCAGCAGGTCAAAAGCCAGGGTTTGCAGGGCGTCGCCGGCCAGTAATGCGGTGGCTTCGTCGAACTGAACGTGAACGGTCGGCTTGCCGCGGCGTAAGGTGTCGTCGTCCATGCAAGGCAAATCGTCATGCACGAGCGAATAGGCGTGGATCAGTTCGACCGATGCAGCGGCAATATCGAGGTGAGCGGCGCTGGCCTGCGACAGCTCGCCCGCTGCGTAGACCAGCAGGGGGCGTACCCGCTTGCCGCCGCCCAGGCTGGCATAGCGCATGGCATCGTGCAACAGGGCGGGGGAGCTGCCGGCGGTGGGCAGCAGGCGTGCCAGCGTGCCTTCGAGATGTTGCTGCCGGCTGCCTGCCCAGGCGAGAAAGTCAGGGGTGCTCATGCGTCCTCCTCGTCATTGCCAAAGCGTTTCAGGCCGTCCTGCTCCAGCACTTCCACCTGTTGCCTGGCGTCAACCAGCTTGCCTTGACAGTATTGCAGCAATTCCGCGCCACGCTTGTAGGCGTTGAGTGCGGCTTCCAGTGGCAGATTGCCACTTTCCATGCCGGCGATCAGGCCTTCCAGCTCGGCCAGGGCGGTTTCAAATGATTCGGGTGCGGGGACTTTAGCGGTTTTGGCCATGCCGGGGTCGGTTTTTCACTTTCGGGCAACCCCTAATCTTACCGGATCAAGCCTTGGCTGGCCAATTTGCGGCCAATGCGTTACGCCCCAAGTGCAGGTGGAGACCCTGTGGCGGGTCAGGGTCGATCGCCTTCAGTGTAGGCCAGCCGTGCAGGAACGCCCATGTCATCCTCGCCATCCGGAGGAAACCGCCTGTCGTGCCGGAGGGTGAGAAGGAGAAAGCTTGTATGACGCTTGCCGGCAACGCCCCTTGAATGCTCGACAAGCGTCCCGTGCTTGCATAATACCGGGGCGAATTGCGTCTATTTACCGTCTGCAGGGGCTGCCGGTCCCTCTGGCCCCTCTGCACATACCCGCTGCCGACTGGTTGGGGTGAATTGGTTGGTTGGCTATGGTCTTCATTTTTTGGATGTTTTTGCTTCAAATATTGCTTGCCCGGGGGGGGGTAAAGGGGGCACAATACGCGCCCTCCACTTTTTTCATCTTTAAACACATCCGTAAACTCGCCTGGCGAGACTCGGAATGACTTGACTTCACAGAGGGGTCTGGAACATGTCTGATCTGGCTAACGCAAACGCGTTGCACGTAGCGGCCGAGCCGCAGCTCCCGGTTCATTGGTACTTTGATGAACATATCCTTGAGATAGAAAGGGAGGTGCTGTTCAAGAACGGCCCGGGCTACATTGGGCACGAGCTCATGGTGCCCAACGTCAACGACTATCAAACACTGGAATGGTTCGGGCATGCCAAGACGTTGATTCGCAACGAGCAGGGCGTCGAGCTGCTGTCCAATGTCTGCCGCCATCGTCAGGCCATCATGCTGAAGGGCCGTGGCAATACCCCCAATATCGTGTGCCCGCTGCACCGCTGGACATACAGCAATGCCGGCGAATTGCTCGGTGCCCCGCATTTTCCGCAAAACCCTTGCCTGCATTTGAACAAGTCGCCGCTGCAGAACTGGAACGGCATGCTGTTCAATGGCCCGCGCGACGTGCGCCAGGATTTGGCGAAGCTCGGTGTGGCGCAGGATCTCGATTTCTCCAACTACATGTTGCACAAGATCGAGGTCGATGAGCTGAAGTGCAACTGGAAGACGTTCATCGAAGTCTATCTCGAGGACTATCATGTAGTGCCGTTCCACCCTGGCCTGGGCAATTTTGTCGATTGCGATCAGCTCAGGTGGGAATTTGGTGAGTGGTATTCGGTACAGACGGTGGGGGTGCTGGACGAGCTGAAAAAGTCAGGGTCCGCTGCGTACCAGAAATGGCAGGAATCCGTCATCAACTATCGCAACGGCGAGCCGCCGGAGCATGGCGCGATCTGGCTGGTGTACTACCCCAATATCATGGTCGAGTGGTATCCGCATTGCCTGGTGGTGTCGACGCTGATCCCGACCGCCGTGGACAAGACCATCAACGTTATCGAGTTCTACTACCCGGAAGACATCGTGCTCTTCGAGCCCGAGTACGCCGAGGCAGAGCAGGCCGCCTACATGGAGACCGGCGTCGAGGACAAGGAAATCGTCGAGCGCATGGATGAGGGGCGTCGTGCCCTGTGGCTCGAAGGGCGGAACGAAGTCGGCCCCTACCAGTCACCGATGGAGGATGGCATGCGGCATTTCCATGAGTTCCTGCGGCGCGAGATCGAGCCACGCTTGTAATACAATCGGGGTTCTATCCTGACTGTGAAGGGCGGGTTGATCCCGCCCTTTGTCATTGCTGAATGCTGAATATCTCCTCCCGTGGTGCGCTCTGGATGGTGCTCGCCAGCCTCCTGTTCGCCTGCATGGGCGTGTTCGTCAAGATTGGCTCCCGTTACTTCACGCCGGCGGAGCTGGTGTTCTACCGGGCATTTGTCGGCTTGCTGGTGGTATGGGCCATCATCGTCGCCAGAGGCCATCCGCTGGGCACGCCAAACTGGCGCCTGCACCTCAATCGCAGTGTCGCCGGCTTCTCCGCGCTGGCCTTGTATTTCGTTACCATTACGCGCCTGCCATTGCCGACTGCGGTAACGCTGAACTACACCTCGTCCCTGTTCATCGCGCCGCTGCTGGTGCTGCTCTATCGCGAACGGCCGCCCTTGCCGCTGCTCCTCGCGCTGGCGCTGGGGTTTGCCGGGGTCGTGCTGCTGCTGCGGCCAACGCTGGCACATGATCAGCTGATCGACGGGCTGGTTGGCCTCGCATCGGGCTTTCTCGCCGCCATCGCCATGATCAATGTGAAGAGCCTGGGCCAGTCCGGTGAGCCGGAATGGCGAGTGGTATTCTATTTTTCCCTGTTCTCGACGTTCGCTTCGGGGGCATGGATGCTGCTGCATCGCTTCAGCCCTGTCGACTGGGCCGGGGCCGGCATCCTGCTTGGCATGGGCGGCTCTGCCACACTGGCGCAGCTGGCGCTGACGCGGGCTTACGCAACCGGGGCGACGCTGGTGGTGGCCAGCCTGGCCTATAGTACGGTAGTGTTCTCGACGCTGGCCGGCTGGCTGCTGTGGCAGCACGTGCCGCCGCTGTCGGCATGGCTGGGCATGCTGCTGGTGATGCTGGCCGGCGTACTCGCCACATTACTGACCGCACGCCGCAAATGACCGTGTGAAGCCGCGCGCCGCTGTGCATGTGCGCCTGTCATACACTACAATGCAAATATATGACATTGGCCCAGCAATGGGCCGACAGGGATGGGAAAACAATATGATCACGATCCAGCAACAGGATTACGGCGTTAATGTGGCGGTATTTGGTGAGTTCGCGCTGGCTGACTACAAGCTGTTCGAAGAAAACGTCCTGTACGCCATCCGCTTTCACGGCAAACCCAATCTGCTGCTGGACCTGCGCGACATGGCGGGATACACGCTCGACATGGCGTGGGAAGAGATCAAGTTCACCCGGGCGCATGCCAACGATTTCGGCAAGATTGCCGTGGTGACGCGCGACCAATGGGTGGCATGGAGTGCCTGGGTGTCCCGCCTCTTCATTGATGTCGATGTACAGCTGTTCGATGCCTTCGAGGCCGCCGAAGCCTGGATCGTCGAGTAAACACGTGGAAAATCAATAATAAACCGTGTCTCAGTACGATTCCTTCTCGTCCATGACCAGCTGGCTGCGCCGCATTTCGCCCAAGCCCGACCACCCGATGCGCGACCTCAAGGCCGCGCAACGTTTGCTGGCTGATTTGCCGCAGGGTGACCCGTACAAGTCGCTGCAGGAGATTACTGCCTGGGTGGAGTCGGTGACGCATGCCAGCGGTTACAAGCTCAACGTCCGGGCCAGCATTCTGCTGTTGCTCGACGACGCGGGCTACGGGTTTCAGCGCAAGCTGCAGCGCGAATACCTGACCCAGACCCGTACCGCGAAATTCCGTGAGCGCGCCATCTGGCGTGCCTTGTGCGATTACTGGAAGGCACTCGTCAGTGCCTACCTGTTTGTCCTCGATGCCTACGCGATGGGCGCGCGCGGTGCCGATGCCGCCAAACCGCAGGTTGCCATGCTGGCTTCGCGTGGCCTGCATGCGGTTTCGATGCTGCACAAGGCCATGCAGCTTCACTATGGGCCGGTCGAGGACCTGGTGTGGGGCGGCTTGTCGCGATTGTGGCTGTTCGTCGAGGCCCAGGGGCTGCAGACGACGAGCGTGTCACTGTATGAGCACAGCGAGAAGCCGAGCTGCGCCCAGGCTGAATTCCTGAAAACCCTGTTCCTGGCGGCCTCGTCGCCAGACAGCCTGTTGCCTCAGCAAATCGACCTGGCCGAGCGGACCATCGACGACGTGGCCGAATATCTCGTCGTCGGGGCCGAGCCCGATAGTCGCAGCGCATTTTATTTCGACCTCTCCGCGCAGCAGCCGCCCGGCCGATTGGTCATGGGCATGGCGTTGAACCCGCGCATGCGCTTTATCGGCCCTAGCATGGCCTCGGTTCGGCTGCAGGAACTGGCCCGCGCGCTCGACAATCCCTCCGCCATCAGCGCCAGTGGTTCGGGTGTCGGTGCGCCAGTATCGAGTCTGCGCCAGGTGCTACAACACCTGTTGTTTTACTGGAGCCTCACGCCCCCCGAACGCAAATGGCCCCGCCTGCCGGCCTATGGCCGGTTGACGGTCGTGCACGGCTTTGCCGACGTGGCGCGTGCCGTGATGTTCGCGCGCCTGAATCCCTGCACTGGCGGTGCCGACGCGCGCGACTACTTGGAGCGGCAGAAGCGCGACATCGACACCTATGGCTTCGTCACCGACGAAACCCAGCGCCTGATGCATGAGGTTGTGCCGCCCGTATCCGATATCGAACAACGTGCGGAAAGCTGGCTGGTGCAGGACATCAGCCTGGGCGGGTTCGGTGCGGTGCTGCCGCAGTTGCATGGCGACTGGCTGCGTATCGGCGCGCTGACCGGGATCAAGACCGACCGCCTGGCTGACTGGCAGGTCGGCGTCGTTCGACGTCTGCAGTACGACATGGAGCGCCAGATTCATATCGGGGTCGAAGTCGTGGCCGCCTGCGTGACGCCCGTGCGGATCGAGCTCGATCGGCCCGATCCGGAGCGACAGCTCGGCGAGGAATATGCCTTGCTTGTCGGGACATCGATTGCCGGGGCGGAGACCTGCTCGGTACTGATGCGCGGCGGGATCTACCTGATCGGGCGCCAGTATCGACTGGCCGAGCGCGATCTGGTTTATTTGCTGGAGCCCATTTCCCTGCGTGAGCAGGGGGATGGGTTCGAGATCGTCGAGTTCAATGTGTTGTGCCAGCTGTCTGGCCCCGAATGCTGACATCGGCTCCTGGCAAGGGCCGGGGCTGACGGGGCTGATCAATATCTGATTTGTGACATATTTTATTGGCATTTCTGCCGCTGTGCGTTTATATTAGAGCTATAGCTCTCATTTTGAATGCACGCACATGGATACGCCTGTTAAGTGGATTGCATCGCCCATGCTAGACAAGCTCAACCTGCCGTGGAAAAAGACGGTGGATCCGTTGGACAATCTGAAGTCCGCCCAACTCTGGTGGAAGAAGGTGCAGTCCGGCGATGTGTCGTCCACCGAACAGGCCGTGGCGGAGGTAGTCAACCAGTTCATTGGCGGCGATGCGCGTGCGACGGCGTCGTCACTGCAGGCGTTGATGTGGCTGGATGACCAGGTGCAGCAATCGTACGAAACGCTATGTCTGCAGTACCTGCAGAACCCGCGTATGCCGAAAACGCTGGAAAGCAAGCTGTGGCATCAGATCATGACGCTGGCTCACCACATGATCCATGCCTACCTGATCTTCATCAAAGAGTCGCGCGAGAACACCGAGTCGCCCATCGGGCCGATGTTGCCCAGGGTGCTCGCCCGTACCCTGCGCTACCTGGGCATGCAGGCGAAGTGGCAATACTTCCGCTTTCTGGCGCCCGAGAAGAAGTTCTGGGCGACCATACACCAGCTGTACCGGCTGTCCGAGCTCAGGGGCGTCGATAGCGACTCCTTCCTGCTGTACGACTCCATCAAGGCCCGCAACACCTCCTGTGCGGATGAGTATCTGCAGATCATGATGCTCGCCACGATCAATACCGGCGCGCTCAGCCCGCGCCAGCTGGACATGACGGACCAGTGGCTGGATATCTGGTCACACCACATGGTGATGGAGCGGAAATTCCATCCGGGGCGGCACCGTTATCTGGTCGACCTGGCTGGGTCAGCTCCGGTCGTCAAGCTGATGGGGGATGTGCCGGCCGTGAGCCTTGGTCGCTACTGGGGAACGCAGGATCTTTCCGAGCAGGTGACGGCTGCGCGCAATGCGCTTGAAGGTGGCAAGGCGCTGACACTGGACGAAGCTTTCCGCCAGCCGGGCGCGTCGGAGCTGATCAAGCTGCTGGATGCCGCTTGGTCGCCCGATCCCGCGATGCAGGCGCATCGCGTCAGTGATCGTGTGCAGGTCAAGAAAATGCTCGACGTGATGTACGGCATGAAGGAAATCTTCATGCATGTGAAATACGACAACGAGCGCACGACAACGCGGGAAAAGAAGCTCGACGTCGACGTCCAGGAAATGCTCGACATGCGCCAGTACGGCTTTGTCACCGAGCGCACCCGTCAGCGTCAGGCCCAGGCGCTGGCCGAGAACTTCCAGAAGCACACGATTGGCGAGTACGAGACTTGGGTGGTCAATAACGAGAGCGATGGCGGCTATGGCGCCGTGTTGCCGGTCGTCGAGAATGACTGGATTCGTCTCGATGTGCTGGTAGGGCTACGCCCGGAGCGCACCGACCATTGGCAATTGGCCGTCGTGCGTCGCCTGTCGCGTGTCGGCGACGGGCAGATGTATGCTGGTTTGCAGGTGCTGGCGTATTCACCGGTCGCGGTCGAGGTCAAGCAGCGGGATAGCCGCAACAGTGGCTACACGATTCAGGGGGTCGATGCCGCTACCATGCTGTCAAATGGCCTTGGCGTGTTTACCCCGGCCAAGTCGAATCCGCAAAAGGTGAACGGGCTTGTCATTCGATCGGCCGATTACGCGCAGGACAAGCCGCTGACCATGATTTCGATGGGGCGCGAGCTCAAGGTGAGGACCCGCGAAGTCTTGGCCAAGGGGACCGATTGGGTCTGGGTTCGTGTCGAATCCGACGTGGCATGATCGATTGCCGCCGACGGTGAAGAAAAACGGGCGCTTTCTGCGCCCGTTTTTTATTGTCCTAAACGGCTGAAAACCTTGCCTGTAGCCAGAGGGAGAGGTCCCGCAACTGCTCTCGGCAGACTTCGTGTTCCATCATGTAATCGTGCCACTCGACGGTCTGGCCGAGAGACACGAGCCGCTCGTATGCCGCGCGGCCGAGTGGCAGGCCGACGACCGGGTCGAATTCGCCGTGGGCCTGGAAAACGGGAATGGAGGTCGAGCCTGACGCCACCTGTAGCGCCGGCTCTTGCATGGTCGGCCAGTAGGTGGATAGCGCCACGACGCCAGCCAGGCGCTCAGCCAAACTCAGGCCGGCCGTCAGGGCGACCAGCCCCCCTTGCGAGAATCCGATCAGGACAATCCGTTCGGCCGGAATGCCGCGGCTGATCTCGCGCCGGATCAGGGCGTGGATCTGTGCCACCGATTCGACAATCGTGGCTTCGTCGAGCCGACGCGAGAGATTGCCCGTCTCGAGGATGTCATACCACGCGCGCATCACATAGCCGCCGTTGATGGTGACCGGGCGCTGCGGCGCGTGTGGGAAGACGAAACGTACGCGCAGACTGTCAGGCAGCCTGAGCTCGGGCACCACCGGAACGAAATCGTAGCCATCGGCACCGAGGCCATGCAGCCAGATCACGCTGAACCGTGCATCCGGGCAGTCGAGCTCTTCGCAGGGCAGGTATGCTTCGCTCACGTTGCCGGCCTTTGTGCCGACTTGGGGCGGAACGCCTTGCACACCGATTCGTTCGTCTCGACATAAGGCGCGCCGATCAGATCGAGACAGTATGGGACGGCTGAGAAAATGCCGTGCACGATCGATTGCCCGGCTTCGTCCCGCACGCCTTCCAGTGTTTCCTTGATGGCCTTGGGTTGTCCCGGCAGGTTGAGGATCAGCGCACCTTTGCGAATCACGCCGACCTGGCGTGACAGGATGGCCGTGGGGACATAGTGCAGGCTGATCTGGCGCATTTGCTCGCCGAAGCCCGGCATCACCTTGTCCGCGACCGCTAGCGTGGCCTCCGGCGTCACGTCCCGCAGTGCCGGGCCGGTACCGCCGGTGGTCAGCACCAGGTGGCAGCCTGTCTCATCCACCAGCTGTTTCAAGGTCGCCTCGATTTCTGCCTGCTCATCGGGAATCAGGCGGGAAACGAGTTCGAACGGGGTTGTCAGCGCCGCCTCGAACCAGCCTTGCAAGGCCGGCAGGCCCTTGTCTTCGTAGACGCCCTGGCTGGCCCGATCACTGATCGAGACGAGGCCAATCTTGAGTGTGCTCATGCTTCTTCCTCATCGTCTGTCGCGGCAGGCTTCGGGCCGCCCGGAAGGCCGGGCTCGGGAATCAGGTCGCGCAGCAGCTGAAACAGCGCGCGGAAATTCTTTGGCGGCTTGTTGTCTTCACGCTCTTTGCGGGCATTGCGGATCAGCGTGCGCAGCTGCTGCGCATCGGCCTCCGGGTGTTCCTGCAGAAACGTGGGGAGTGCCGCGTCGGCGGCGAGCAGCCGTTCGCGCGTGCGCTCGAGTTGATGCAGCCAGGCGGTGTGTTCGCCTGATTCGCCTGCAAGGCGGGCGAGAAAGGCCTGAATCGGCTGCGGATCGACCTCGCGCATCACCTTGCCGATGTACTGCATCTGCCGGCGGATGGCGCCGTGTGCCGTGAGGCGCTGGGCCTCCTTTACCGCTTCAAACAGTTTCTCGGGCAGGCCCAGTTGCTTGAGCTGATCCTTGTTGAGCTTGACCAGCTTGGCGCCAAGGTCCTGCAGCTCTTCCATTTCCTGCTTGCGGCGGGTTTTGCTGATGATTTGATCGTCTTCTTGCATGCTTTTCGGCGCCGGTTGCCCGGTCATCCATTTGGAATGAATAAACTTTGGTATGATAACCGAAACATTACATTCAGGCTTTGTACCGCAAGGGTCGGGCCTGCCTCATAATCCATACATAATCATCTATGTCTACAGTCACCGCCTCCGCATTTGCCTATCCACGCGAAAGGTTTGCCGACATCGTTCAGGCTGCCATGAAGCTGGCCAAGAACGGTGGCGCTTCAGCCTGTGAAGCGGAAATATCGGAAGGTTTCGGCCAGAACGTGAGCGTGCGTCAGGGTGAGGTGGAGACCATCGAATACAACCGCGACAAGGGGATCGGCATCACGGTCTACGTTGGCCAGCGCAAAGGCTACGCGAGCACCTCTGACCTGTCGCCGAAGGCCGTCGAAGATGCCGTGCGTGCTGCGCTGTCCATCGCCAAGCGTACCGCAGAGGACGATTGCGCGGGGCTCGCTGACGCAGCCTTACTGGCCGGCAACGCGGTGCCCGACCTGGACCTCTACCATCCCTGGGCCTTGCCGGTCGAGCAGGCGATCGACCTGGCCAGGCTGTGCGAGGCATCGGCGCGTGCCGTCGATCCACGCATCACGAATTCCGATGGTGCATCGGTCTCGACCCAGCAATCGCATTTCATCTACGCCAACAGCAACGGCTTTTGCAATGGCTATGCCACATCGCGCCACAGCCTCTCGTGCTCGGTCATCGCCGAAGAGAATGGCGCCATGCAGCGCGACTACTGGTACAGCGTTGCGCGCAATGCCGGGGATCTCGACACGCCCGAGTTGGTCGGACAGACCGCCGGAGCACGCACCGTGCGTCGCCTGGGCGCGCGCAAGATCGAAACCACGCAGGTGCCAGTGCTGTTCGAGGCGCCGCTGGCTGCGGGCCTGCTCGGGCATTTCGTGGGGGCCGTGAGCGGCGGCGCCCTGTATCGCAAGTCGAGCTTCCTGCTCGACAGCCTCGGTAAGCAGGTATTTTCGCCGCTGGTCACGATCCGCGAGCTGCCACACCTGGTGCGGGCGCTCGGCAGCTCGCCGTTCGACAGCGAGGGTGTTGCCACGCATGACCGCGACGTGGTCAGTCAGGGCATCGTCAACGGCTATTTCCTCGCCAGCTATTCGGCACGCAAGCTGGGCATGCGCTCGACGGGCAGCGCCGGCGGCAATCACAATCTGATCGTCGATTCGACGGGTGAGGATTTCGCCGGCCTGTTGAAGAAGATGGATCGCGGGCTGCTGGTCACCGAGCTGCTTGGCCATGGCGTCAACTCGGTGACGGGTGATTATTCACGTGGCGCAGCCGGCTTCTGGGTGGAAAACGGGCAGATTCAGTTCCCCGTCGAGGAAATCACGGTCGCCGGCAATCTGCGGGACATGTTCATGGGCGTGGCGGGCATCGGTTCCGATGTGCTGGTGCGCGGGGCCAAGCAGTGCGGCTCGATCCTGATCGACCGTATGACCGTGGCGGGAAACTGAGCGATGTCCGTCAGCAAGATCGTCCCGCCGCCCTATTGGGAGCAGGCAACGGCAGCCTTGTCCGACGTGGACGAGGTGCTGGCCAAGCTGATCGCCAATAACCGCGGCCTGCACATGCGCAGCCGCGGCGACGCCTTCACCACGCTGGCCCGCTCGGTTGTCGCGCAGCAGGTGTCCACCAAGGCTGCTGAGTCCATCTGGCAGCGTTTCGTCGAGCGTGTCTGCGACGTCAATCCCGAGACCGTCCTCAAGCACGAGCAGGCTGACCTGCAGGCTTGTGGCCTGTCGAGCCGCAAGGCGCTGTATCTGCACGAGCTGTCGCGCTACTTCATCGCCCAGCCGTTCATGCTGGCGGAGTGGGAGGCGCTCAATGACGATGAGGTGATCCAACGGCTCACGACCATCAAGGGGATCGGCCAGTGGACGGCCGAAATGTTCCTGATCTTCTTCATGGCGCGCCCGAACGTGTTGCCGGTGGACGATATCGGCTTGCAACGCGCGATGAGCATGCATTACAACGACGGCCAGCCGATCAGCAAATTGAAGATGCGCGAGATCGCCCGACGTTGGGCGCCCTGGCACTCGGTTGCGACCTGGTATATGTGGCGCAGCCTGGAGCCGTTGCCCGTTCAGTATTGATGTTGGGAGGGCGTGCGATAGCGCACGCTAAAAAATATAACGCTGACGACACATGATTGTTGGCAAGCATTGGATTTTACAAAGGAGAAAATAATGGCCAAACAAGACTGGCATGAATTCCCGCACGCATCGGACGAGTTTGTTTACGCTGGTGCTGCGCTCAAGAAGAACTGGGCCCGCCTGCATCAGGGCGATTGCGAGCCGTTCCCGGAAGACAAAGAGGTGCAGGAAGCCTGGCGCCAATACCATCAAGGTAATTTCGAAAAGGCCTACGAGCTGGGCCTCGAAGCTGGCGTGCCCGGCTACACCGTGGCGATGAAGGCACTGGCCATTCACGCGACCTATCTGGTCGACGACGAACGCGCCAAGATGAAGGCTTTCCAGGAAGCCATGAAGCTTGGTGAGGCCGCGCAGAAGGACATGCCCGACAATCCCAATAGCTGGTACTTCACCGCGATGGCGACCGGCCGCTACGGCCAGACGATCTCGATCGCCAAGGCGCTGTCCGAAGGCCTGGCCGGGACCATCAAGAACTGCCTGGACAAGACGCTGGAACTCGCCCCCGATCATTCCGAGGCGCACACTGCCTATGGCTCCTGCCATGCCGAAATCGTCAACAAGGTTGGCCCGATGCTGGCTGGCCTGACCTATGGCGCGAGCAAGGACAAGGCCGTCGAGCACTTTGAGAAGGCGCTGGCGATCAAGTCGGACTCGGCTATCGCCAAGATCGAGTACGCCAATGCACTGATGATGCTGTTTGGCGACAAGAAGATCGACGACGCGACTCGCCTCTACAACGAAGCGGCGGAAGCCGAGTCGGTCGAGGCGATGGAGAAACTCGACCAGATGCGCGCCGCAGCCGAACTCGAAGACTGAACTTCGGGCCGCATCCGACAAACCGCAGCAGGCCTATGTGTCTGCTGCGGTTTTTTTTGCCTGCTTCCCGCGCCGGCAAGGTGGCAATGGGTTTCGGTTATCCACGATGTGGCTAACCGTGATGTGGATATTCACAATCGATTCAAGGGGCTGGCGAGCGTAGTGTCACACCATCCGAAACCCTGATGGAGGCGACAACGTGAAAAAGCCCTTCTACCAAGTCCTGTACGTGCAGGTCCTGTTCGCCATCGCCGCCGGCGTGCTGCTTGGCTATTTCGAGCCCAAGCTGGGCGTCAATCTCAAGCCGCTCGGCGAAGGCTTCATCAAGCTGGTGAAGATGATCATTGCTCCAGTGATCTTCTGCACCGTTGTGCATGGCATCGCCGGCATGCAGGACATGAAGAAGGTCGGGCGCGTGGGCGGTAAGGCGCTGCTGTATTTCGAGGTCGTCTCGACCTTCGCCTTGCTGATCGGTTTGGTCGTCGCCAACACATTGAAGCCCGGAGCGGGTTTCAACGCCAATCTGGCGGCGCTCGATACCAAGGCGATCGCCGATTTCACCGCGAAGGCGCATGCCCAGGGCACGGTGGACTTCATCCTCAACATCATTCCGACTACCTTCGTCGATGCCTTCGCCAAGGGCGACATCCTGCAGGTGCTGCTGCTGGCCATCCTGTTCGGCTTCTCGCTGTCCGCGCTTGGCGACAAGGGCAAGCCGGTGCTGGATCTGGTCGAGCAGTTCTCCAAGGTGGTGTTCGGTATCGTCAATATTGTGATGAAGGCCGCCCCGATCGGCGCGTTCGGTGCCATGGCGTTCACCATCGGCAAGTACGGTATCGATGCGTTGATCCCGATGGCCAAGCTGATGGGCTCCTTCTACCTGACCTGCGCATTGTTCGTGTTGCTGGTGCTGGGCACCATCGCCAGGGCGACCGGGTTCAGCATCATCCGCTTCATCGCCTACATCAAGGAGGAGCTGCTGATCGTACTGGGCACCAGCTCGTCGGAAAGCGCGCTGCCGCGCCTGATGAGCAAGATGGAACGGCTCGGCTGCTCGCGTCCGGTGGTGGGCCTGGTGGTGCCGACCGGCTATTCGTTCAACCTCGATGGCACCAATATCTACATGACCATGGCGGCGCTGTTCATCGCCCAGGCCACCAACACCGATCTCACGCTGACGCAACAACTGACCATCCTGGCGGTGGCCATGCTGACCTCGAAAGGGGCTAGTGGCATCACCGGTGCTGGCTTCATTACGCTGGCGTCGACACTGGCGGTGGTGCCGAGTATCCCGGTTGCCGGTATGGCCTTGATCCTGGGGATCGACCGCTTCATGAGCGAGGCGCGCGCGCTGACCAACTTCATCGGCAATGCCGTTGCTACGGTGGTGGTATCGCGCTGGGAGAAGGAGCTCGATCACGCCAAGCTGCAGCGCGTGTTGTCGGGCCAGGCCGACGAAGAGCCGGTGATGCCGGCAATCGACCTCGGCCTGCCCGAGCTGGCGACATTGGCTGCCGCCAGCCGCTGAGGCCTACCGCAGGCAAGCAACCCCGCCAAGTGGCGGGGTTTTTCTTTATGTGTCGCGAAGCCGCACCTGGCCTCAGCCTTCGAGCAGGCGGGCTTCCGCCTTGGCCAGCCGGGCGGGGCGCCCCAGCAGCACCAGTACGTCGCCGACGTTGACCACGACCTCGTCGCTGGGCTCGACGCCCTTGATATTGCGCCGCTTGATTGCCTTGATCTCGACCAGCTCGGCAACGCGCAGCTCGCCAAGCGATTTGCCGACCGAGGCGGCCTCTTCGGTGATCAGCACGCTGTGCAGTCGCGGCTGATCCTGTTCGCTCGGGTCGTCGCTGTCATCCGTCGCGCCGCGGAAGAAGCCGCGGAACAGGTCGTAGCGCTCCTCGCGGACGCTGCGGATGTGTTGCAGCACGCGATTGAGCGGCGTGCCGAGCAGCATCAGTACGTGCGAGGCCAACATCAGGCTGCCCTCCATCACCTCGGCCACCACCTCGACCGCGCCGGCTTCCTTGAGCTTGTCGACATCGGTTTCGTCGAAGGTGCGCACGATCACCGGCAGGCCTGGTTTCAGCGCCTGCACGTGGCTCAGGATCCGCAGCGCCATATGCGTGTCGCTGAACGTGACGACGACCGCCTGCGCACGCGATAGGCCGGCCGCCATCAGCACTTCGCGCTTGCCGGCATCGCCGAACACCACCGAGTCGCCCGCCGCTGCGGCCTCGCGCACCCGCTCCGGGTCGAGATCCAGCGCGAAGAAATGGATTTCCTCGCGCTCCAGCAGGCGCGCCAGATTCTGGCCGCTGCGGCCGTATCCGCACAGGATCACGTGGTTGCGCGCGAGCATCGACTGCACTGCGATCTGGGTCAGGTTGAGCGACTCGTTGAGCCATTCCGATGCGACGAAGCGTCGCACCAGCGCGTCGCGCTTCTGCATCAGGAAGGGCGCGACCAGCATCGACAGCAGGATGGCACCGAGCAGCGCCTGTTCCAGATTGGGGGGCAGCAGCTGGTGCCCGTGAGCCAGCGCGATCAGCACGAAGCCGAACTCCCCGGCTTGGGCGAGCGACAACGCAGTACGCCAGGCAACCGAGCTCGGGCTGCGCATCAACCGCGATAGGCCGAAGATCAGCAAGGCCTTGAGCGGGATCAGCAGCACCAGGAAGAGCAGCAGCAGCGGCCATTGCTGCTCGAGCGTGGCAAAGTTGAGGCGCATGCCGACGGTGACGAAGAACAGGCCCAGCAGTACATCCTGAAACGGGCGGATATCGTCTTCGACCTGGTAGCGGTACTCGGTCTCAGAGATCAGCATGCCGGCCAGGAAGGCGCCCAGCGCCAGCGACAGGCCGGCGAGCGAGGTCAGGTAGGCGATGCCGAGCGTCACCAGCAGCAGGTTGATGATGAACAGCTCTTTCGAGCGCTGCTTGGCCACCATGTGGAACCATGGCCGCATCAGCTTCTGCCCGTAGTAGAGCAGGATGGTGAGCACGATGATGGCCTTGAACGTCGCCCAGCCCAGTGCCTCGATCACACCGCCGGCCGGGTTCGCCAGCGCGGGGATCAGGATCAGCAAGGGCACCACGGCCAGGTCCTGGAACAACAGCACGCCGATGATCTGTTGCCCGTGCGGGGTGTTGAGCTCGACGCGCTCGTTGAGCAAGGTGCTGACGATCGCCGTCGACGACATGGCCAACGCCCCGCCCAGCGCCACGCTGGCCGCCCAGGGCAGGTGGCCGAACCAGGCCAGCGGCAGCGTCAGCGCGATGGTCGCCAGCACCTGGCCGGCACCGAGGCCGAACACCGAATGGCGCAGCGCCTTGAGCTTGGGCAGGCTGAATTCCAGGCCGATGCTGAACATCAGGAACACGATGCCGAACTCGGCCAGGTAGGAGGTGTCCTCGCTGTTGGGCAGCAGGGCCAGCGCGTTCGGGCCGATGACGATGCCGACGATCAGGTAGCCGAGCAGGGCCGGCAGCTTCAGCTGGCGGCAGGCGACAACCGCCAGTACCGCGGCGGCAAGCAGGATGAGCGTGGCAGGCAAGGCGCCGTGCATGGAGGGTTCCCGTTGGCGTGAACGGCCGCCTTGCGTCTGCAATTCAAGCCTGGAGCGGCTTGCCAATGAGCGGCCGAGGTTTCTTTTTTCGCTCGATTATAACCTTGTTATACTTTCGCCCCATGACAGTAACCAACTCTTCTTCTGCGGCCGTGCTGGCGCTGGCGCGCGAAGTGCTGCAAATCGAGGCATCGGCCATCCTGGGCTGTGCCGACAAGCTTGACGATGGCTTTGCCCGCGCCGTCGATATCGTGCTGGCCTGCAAGGGGCGTGTCGTGGTGAGCGGTATGGGCAAGTCCGGCCATATCGGCCGCAAGATCGCCGCGACGCTCGCCAGTACCGGCACGCCGTCCTTCTTCATGCACCCCGGCGAAGCTGCCCACGGCGATCTGGGGATGATCGCCCCAAGCGATGTGGTGCTGGCGCTGTCCAACTCCGGCGAGAGTGAGGAGCTGATTGCGTTGCTGACGCCGATCAAGCGCCGTGGCGTGCCGCTGATCGCGATCACCGGCAAGCGTGATTCGACGCTGGGCCGGCAGGCCGACGTCGTGCTCGATTCGGGGGTGGACAAGGAAGCCTGCACGCTCAATCTCGCGCCGACGGCCAGTACCTCGGCCCAGTTGGCGCTGGGCGACGCGCTGGCCATCGTGCTGCTCGACCGCCGTGGCTTCGGCGCCGACGACTTCGCCATGACCCATCCCGGCGGTAGCCTGGGGCGGCGCCTGCTCGTCCATGTTCGCGACATCATGCACGAGGGCGAGGCCCTGCCTGCGGTGTCCGCCGACACGCTGCTCAAGGACGCATTGTTCGAAATGTCGCGCAAGGGCCTGGGAATGACGGCCATCGTGGATGCCGAACGGCGAGTGCTGGGGGTCTTTACCGACGGCGATCTGCGGCGCGTGCTCAACCGCGACGTCGACCTCAAGGCCACGCCGGTGGGTGAGGTCATGAGCGCCAATCCGCGGCGCATCGGGCCGGAGAAGCTGGCGGCCGAAGCGGTGCAGATCATGGAAGCCAATAAGATCGGCGGGCTGCTCGTATGCGACCCCGATGGCCGCCTGGTCGGCGCGCTCAATATGCAGGACCTGCTGCGGGCCGGCGTGGTATAAGCTGCAGTAGGCTGGGCTGCCCCTGTGCGGGGGCACAATCAAAGGATATTTCATGCAGGCAGTATTCGAGCGGGCGCAGTCGGTCCGCGTAATGATTTTTGACGTAGACGGCGTATTGACCGACGGCAAACTCTATCTGTCCGACAGTGGCGAAGAGATCAAGGCCTTCAATACCCTCGACGGCCACGGGCTGAAGATGCTCAAGGCCAGCGGTGTCGAGCTGGCCATCATCACCGGCCGGCGCTCGCGCCTGGTTGAGCTGCGCGCCAAAAATCTAGGTATCGATCACCTCTACCAGGGCGTCGAAGACAAGCTGACGGCATTCGCCGAACTGCTCGCCAAGCTAGGACTGACGGCCGAGCAGGCAGCCTATATGGGTGACGACGTCGTCGATCTGCCGGTGATGCGCCGCTGTGCCATCGCGTTCACCGTGCCGGCCGCGCCGGCGAGCGTCAAACGCTACTCCCATTATGTCGCGGTTGCCGGTGGCGGTGAGGGTGCCGCGCGCGAGGTGTGCGAGCTGTTGATGCAGGCGCAGGGCACGTTCGATCAGCAAATGGCAAAGTACCTGGAATGACGCTGGAACGTGGCGGTCTGATCGCTCCCATCGCCGTGGCTGCCGCGCTGGCCGCCGGCACCTACTGGCTCGACCGGGTGAGCCAGCTCCCCGGCATCGAGGCGCAGGGCGCCAAGGCCGGGGTGCCCGACGTGACCATGCAGCACTTTCGCGCCACCCAGACCGGCATCAACGGCGTGCCGCAATACATCGTCACCGCGCAACGCGCAATGCATTACCAGTTGGGCAACTACACCGACCTGTTCGGCGTGCGCATGACGGATTACACCCCAAATCAGCCGGTGATGCGTGTCGATGCCGCCGACGTGCGCGTCACGCAGGATGACGAAACCTTCTATTTCGGCGGTAACGTGCACATGGTGCGAGATGCCGATGCCAGGTCGACGCCACTCAATCTGGTCACCACCAAGCTTTGGTCGTGGCCGCGCAAAGGTATGTTGAAGACCGACAGCGCCGTCGAGATATGGAATGACACCATGAAGGTGACTGCAGTCGGCATGGAGCTGGACCGCAACACCCAGATCATCAAACTGAAATCGAGAGTCAGGGCGACCTATGTCAAACCTCAAGCCTGAACATTTCATCGCTGCGCTGTTGCTGGCCGCGCCGATTGCCGCGCAGGCGGAGAGCGCCGACCGCAACAAGCCCATCCAGGTCGAAGCCGATGGGTTTACCGGCGATGAAAAGAACAAGACCAGCACCTACACCGGCAACGTCGTGATGACCCAGGGCACGATGGTACTGCGTGCCGACAAGGCCATCATCAAGCAGGATGCCGAAGGCAACTACTTTGCCACAGCCAACGGGTATCCGATCAGCTACCGCGAGAAGCGCGACAACAGCGACGAATACCTCGAAGCCCAGGCCGAGCGGCTCGACTACAACGGCAAGCTCGGGCAGCTGCAGCTGTTCACCAAGGCGCGCCTGAAGCGCGGCACCGATGAAGTGCGCGGCGACTACATCTTCTACGATCAGCAAAATGGCGATTTCAAGGTCGGCCCTGGCGGCGACGCCAAGCCGGCCCAGGGGCAGCAGCCCGGCCGCGTGCGCATGACCATCCAGCCCAAGCCCAAGGAAGGCGCGCCCGCCAGCGGCAAGCCCGCCGAGGCGCCGGCCACGCTCAAGCCCTCGTCCAGCATTGTCAAGCCACGAGAGGAATGAGCCAGGCATGAGTCATCTGGTCGTCAAGAGCCTCAAGAAGGTCTACAAGTCGCGCACCGTGGTGCGTGACGTTTCCCTCAACATCGACAGCGGCGAGGTTGTCGGCCTGCTTGGCCCGAACGGCGCGGGCAAGACCACGAGCTTCTACATGATCGTTGGCCTGGTGCCGACCGATGGTGGCGATATCGAGCTCGATGGCCAGCAGATCACCCATCTGCCGATCCACCGCCGGGCGCGCATGGGGCTATCCTATCTGCCGCAGGAGGCCTCGATCTTCCGGAAATTGACGGTCGAGCAGAACATCCAGGCGATCCTCGAATTGCGCGAGCGTGACAAGGCCGCCATCGAGAATCAGCTCGAAGCCCTGCTGCACGATCTGCACATCGCCCATCTGCGCGATTCGGCGGCGGTCAGCCTGTCCGGTGGCGAACGCAGGCGCGTCGAGATCGCGCGGGCGCTGGCGAGCAACCCGCGCTTCATCCTGCTGGATGAGCCGTTTGCTGGCGTCGACCCGATCGCGGTGCTCGATATCCAGAAAATCATCCGCTTTCTCAAATCGCGCGGCATCGGTGTGCTGATCACCGACCACAATGTGCGTGAGACGCTCGGCATTTGCGATCGCGCGTACATTATTAACGATGGGTCGGTGCTTGCCGCGGGTAAGCCGGATGAAATTGTTTATAATGAATGTGTGAGGAAAGTTTACCTGGGCGAGCACTTCAGGCTCTAGATCGCGCAAGCTACGCACGGGGCGGGCCCCGAACCGCACCGTCGACAATATGAAGCAATCTCTACAACTCAAACTCTCCCAACATCTCGCATTGACGCCGCAGTTGCAGCAGTCGATCAAGCTGTTGCAACTGTCCACGCTGGACCTGAACCAGGAGATCGAGCGTTTCCTGCAGGAAAACCCGATGCTGGAGCGCGCCGACGAGCCAGGCAGCGCGCCTGACATGCCGTCGCCGCAGGAGTTTTCGAGCGAGGGCGCATCGCAGCCGAGCGACACGCCGGCAGAAGAACCACAAGGCAGCAATGAAGATTTCTCGTCCGATGACTGGGGTGAGCCGAGCTACGCCAGCGCACCACGCGACGACGACGATGACAGCGACTACCAGCAGCAGACGGCCGATGTGCCGACGCTGCGCGAATATCTGGAAGACCAGCTGCGCCTGATGCAGCTCGAGACCCGCGACCGGGCCCTGGTGTCGGTGTTGATCGACAACCTCGACGAGGGTGGCTTCCTGCCTGTGCCGCTCGAAGAGATTCTGGAGACCTTGCCGGAAGAACTGGAAGTCGAGCTCGACGAGCTGCGCATCGCGCTGCATCATCTGCAGAACCTCGAGCCTGTCGGCATCGGCGCGCGCAGCATTGCTGAATGCCTGGTGCTGCAGTTGTCCGGCATGCCGAACACGCCCTCGGTTCGCACCGCACTGCAGATTGCGGAGAAGCATCTCGACCTGCTGGCGAGCAAGGATTACACCCGTCTCAAGAAGTTACTCGGGTGCGACGATGCTGCGCTGAAAGACGCCCAGACCATCATCCGAAACCTGAACCCGCGCCCCGGCGCCGAGTTTGCGCAGAGCGAGAACCGCTACATCGTGCCCGATGTCGTGGTGAAGCAGGTCAAGGGCATCTGGACGGCCAGCCTGAACGGTGCCGCCATGCCCAAGCTCAAGATCAACCGCATGTACGCCAATATCCTGCAGCAGCACCGAGATAATGGCGGCTCGCAACTCGCCATGCAGTTGCAGGAGGCCAAGTGGCTGATCAAGAATGTGGAGCAGCGCTTCGACACCATCCTGCGCGTGGCGCAGGCCATCGTCGATCGGCAGTACCGCTTCTTCGAGCATGGTGAAGTTGCCATGCGGCCCTTGGTGCTGCGCGACATTGCCGAGGCGCTGGATCTGCATGAGTCGACGATTTCGCGCGTCACCACGCAGAAGTTCATGCTCACACCGCGCGGCATTTTTGAACTAAAGTATTTTTTTGGCAGTCATGTAGAGACGGACGCTGGCGGCGAATGCTCCGCCATTGCGATCAAGGCGCTCATCAAACAGCTGGTGGGCGGAGAAGACCAGAAAAAGCCGTTATCAGACAGTGTCATATCCGATTTGCTGGCCAAGCAGGGCATCGTCGTCGCCAGACGCACGATTGCCAAGTACCGCGAAGCCATGCAGATCCCCCCGGTTAACCAGCGCAAGTCCCTGTAACGAAGTAAGGAGAACCTTATGAATCTCAACCTCAGTGGGCATCACCTGGAAATCACGCCAGCCATTCGTGACTATGTGATTTCGAAGCTGGACCGTGTCACCCGGCATTTCGATCATGTCATCGACGTGAACGTCGTGCTGTCGGTCGACAAGCTGCAACAGAAGATTGATGTCAATGTCCACCTGCGAGGAAAAGACATACACGTCGAGGCCACCGATGAAGACATGTATGCTGCCATCGACGCCTTGGCTGACAAGCTGGATCGCCAAGTATTGAAATACAAGGAGAAGTTCCAAGAACGCCGACACGATGGCGGTATCAAGCATCAGCAATTGGGTGAGATGGCCGAAGAGGAATAATCGGTCGAGTCCCCGGTGGTCGTCGCGCCGATGGCGCCGCGCGGCCGCCCAGAGTGGGTAGCAAAGACGTATCGACCAATATGGGCTGTGCTGGATGAGAGGGGCGTTCCGCGCCCCTCTTTTTACTTGTTATGTTCGTCTGGCGTGAGGGCGGGCGTCGCAAGCACGCCACAGCTGCCCGCTCAATACGATGCCTGGCTGGCGCCATGGTGGCAGCGCAGGGCTTAGCGGGCTAGAATTGCCAATATTTGCTGAATTTGGGGCGCCGTGTAGCGGCGTCGTGTATGAGTCTTCTGATCAAGAAAATTCTGCCAGCCGAGAACGTATTCTTCGATCTCGACGTGGCAAGCAAGAAGCGGGTATTCGAACAAGTCGGCCTGCTGTTTGAAAACAACAACAATATCGGCCGCAGCACGGTATTCGATGCGCTGTTTGCGCGTGAGAAACTGGGCTCCACCGGGCTTGGGCACGGCGTGGCTGTGCCACACGGTCGCGTCAAGGGGCTCAAGGAGGCGATCGGCGCCTTCGTCAAACTCAAGCAGGCGATTCCATTCGATGCCCCCGACGGCAAACCGGTGGGTCTGCTGTTTGTCTGGCTGGTGCCGGAAACCGCAACGGATTTGCACCTGCAGCTGTTGTCCGAGCTGGCCGATATGTTCAGCCACAAGCTGTTCCGCGAAAAACTCGAGCAGGCAACCGACGCCGCCGAAGCGCATCGCCTGATCATGGGCTGGGAGCCGTATGCCCCAAATTAGCGTTCAGCAGCTCTACGACGACAACGCCAAGAAGATGCAGCTTACCTGGGTCGCCGGCACGGCCGGGGCCGGTAATCTGCTGACCAACGATATCGTGCAGAAGCCGACGCTGGCGCTGGTCGGGCACCTCAATTTCGTTCACCCGAACCGGGTGCAGGTGCTCGGTGTAGCGGAGATGGACTATCTGCGCGCGTTGGATGGCAACGTGCTGCGTACCTCGATCGAGCATCTGTTCTCGAACCAGATGGCGGCCATGATCGTGGCCAATGGAGAGAGGGTGCCGCAGGTCCTGGTGGATGCCTGCGAGTCGGCATCGGTGCCGCTGTTCAGCTCGCCGGAGAAGAGCCCCTACCTGATGGACGTGCTGCGCTTCTATCTATCGAAGGCGCTGGCAGTGTCCACGGTCTTGCATGGCGTGTTCCTCGACGTGCTGGAGGTGGGGGTGCTGATTACCGGTGACTCGGCCATGGGCAAGTCGGAGCTGGCGCTGGAGCTGATCTCGCGCGGCCACGGGCTGGTTGCCGACGACGCGGTGGAGGTGTTCCGCGTCGCACCGGAAATACTCGAAGGGCGCTGCCCGCCGATGCTGCGTGACTTCCTCGAAGTGCGCGGTCTGGGCATCCTCAACATCAAGGCGATCTTCGGTGAAACGGCGGTGCGCCCGAAAAAGACGCTGAAGTTGATCATCCACCTGCAGAAGGCCAACCCTGAAAACATGGTGATGCTCGACCGGCTGGCTTCGCACGAAGCCACGCAGGATGTGCTCGGCGTACCGGTGCGCCGCGTCATGCTGCCGGTGGCCGCGGGCCGCAACCTGGCGGTATTGGTGGAGGCGGCGGTACGCAACTACATCCTGCAGCTGCGTGGGCTCGACAGCACCAAGGAATTCATCGAACGGCAGCAACGCTATATGGAATCGGGCGAAGGCATGAACTAGACCGGGCCATGTGTGCCTAAACCTGTTGTGCGGCCCGACACTGAATGATTCTCAAGGAAAATACGCGATGCAGTTGATTCTGATTACTGGCCTCTCGGGGTCCGGCAAGAGCGTGGCGCTCAAGATGCTGGAGGACAGCGGCTATTACTGTATCGACAATCTGCCGACGGTTTTCCTGCCGGACATTGCCAGCTACCTGTGTACCGAAGGCAACGAGAAGATCGCCATCAGCGTGGATGTACGCGGAGGGCCGAGCATTGATGCGCTGCCCCAGCAGCTCGATGCTCTGCGGGCGCAGGGGGTCGATGTGCGCCTGCTCTTCCTTGAAGCCAAGCAGGACGCGTTGGTCAAGCGCTTCTCGGAAACCCGTCGCCGTCATCCTCTTGCCATCTCGACCCTGACCGTCACCGAAGCGATCAGCCTGGAGCGCGAGATGCTGGCTAGGGTGGGCGATCTCGGCCATCGTATCGATACCTCCGACCTCAATGCCAATGCGCTGCGCAACTGGGTGAAGACCTTCGTCGAGCTCGATCAATCCCGCGTGACCCTGATCGTCGAGTCGTTCGGCTTCAAGCATGGCATTCCGCTCGATGCCGACTTGGTGTTCGACGTACGCTGCCTGCCCAACCCGCATTACGACCCGGTGCTGAGGCCGTTGACCGGGCGCGATCAACCGGTGATCGACTTCCTGCTGGCGCATGAAGAGGTCGAGGCGATGTATCTGGACATCGAAACTTATGTCGCACGCTGGTTGCCATGTTTCATCAAGGACAACCGCAGCTACCTGACGGTTGCCATCGGTTGCACCGGTGGCCAGCATCGCTCGGTCTATATGGCCGAGCGCTTGAGCAAGCGCTTTGCGGGCGAACAGCAGGTCATGGTGCGGCATCGCGAGCTGCCCTGATGGCTGGCGCAGCCTTGGGGAGCGGCCGCAGAGCGCTGCTGAGCGTGGACAGGCTCTGCCTAGCCTTGCTGTTGTTCGTGTGCCCAGACATGGTGGCCGCGGCGGACTGGCTGGCGATGCGCACCACGGCCGATACCCATCTGCACAGCCTGGACAAATCCCGGCTGCTGATTGATGGTGAAGAAATCACCTATTGGCGCCGTGTGGTGTTTACACAGCCGCAATTGAGCCGCCACGGTCAGGCGGGGTCCGCACTGTTCTACGAACGCCTCGATTGCGCGCGTCACACGCTGCAGATGAAAAACTGGCTGCTGTACGATCAGGCCGGGAAGCTGATTGACCAGGCTGCTGAGCCTGACCGGGAGCCCAGTCCCATCGTGCCGGATTCCCTGGCCGACAGCCTGGAACAAACCCTGTGCCGCATGATCGGCTCGAAACGCCCGGTACCGGGCATGGACAGCGCCGGCCAGCCCTCGGTACAGGTCGGCAGCAATGGAAGACAGCCGGAGGCGGGCCCGGCTGGCGAGCCTGTTCCCACTCCCCGTTAGAGGACGCCATGCTCGATTGCTATGAACAACTGCTCGCCCAGCCCCCGCGGGTCGAGCGGGCCGACGGCAAGACTGTCACGCTTGCGCTGACCGGCGCGTCCGGTATGCCCTATGGCATGCGCCTGCTGCAGTGCCTGCTGGCAAGTGGTGCCAGGGTCTGGCTGCTGTATTCGCAGGTGGCACAGATCGTTGCCAAGCAGGAAATGGACTGGTTGTTGCCGTCACGTGCCGCGGATGTCGAGCAGGCTCTGGCGATGCGTTTCGAGGCGGCCCCGGGACAATTGAAGGTATTTGGGCGTGAGGAATGGTTTGCGCCCGTCGCCTCAGGTTCGCACCCTGCCGATGCAATGGTGGTTTGCCCCTGCACGATGGGTACGCTGGCGGCGATCGCGCACGGCATGAGCGATAACCTGATCGAGCGGGCGGCCGATGTCATGCTGAAGGAACGCAAGCCACTGGTGCTGGTCCCGCGCGAGACACCGTTCTCGGTCATCCATCTGGACAATATGGCGTTGCTGGCGCGAGCCGGGGCCACGATCCTGCCTCCAAATCCCGGTTTTTACACGCACCCGCAGGCCGTGGGTGATCTCATCGACTTCGTGGTATCGCGGATACTCGATCAAATTGGTATCGGCAATGCGCTGATCAAGCGCTGGGGCGGTCTGGAGGATGCCCCTGCATTCGAATGCTGAAGCCCGTGCTGCGGTGTCAGTTGACGGTTTGTGGGGCCAGCTCGTTGTCGATGAACTCGACGGCGATGGTCTGGGGGGGGGGGGTGATCAGATTGGTGACTTGGGTGTAGTCGAGCCCGTAGAACTCGCGGATTGCCTGTAGCAGCGTGACCGGGTTGTGGCGCGTGTGTTCGTCGATCTGGCCAATCACCCAGCGTGCGTTCTGGAAGGCTTCGTCCTGCTGCAGGTTGCTGAGGAACATGCGGTTGCTGCGAACGAAGCCGGATGCCTCCATGACGGCACTGATGCGGTGCCAGTACTGGCTGCAGAGTTCATTCCCATATCGTTCGTAATCAAGGTTGATCACGATGGCTGTATTCATGCTTGGCTATTCGTGGCTATCGGCCTGATTATTTATAGCACAAATGTCTGACAGTGTTACAGATGGTCGTGCGCAGGCAGGATTATATTTTTTGTCGCGCATGGCCAAGCTGCCGGGCCCGGTGGCGATTTCCATGTGAGGTGAGCTGTGGCGCCCTGTCAGCCGTGCTTGCGGCTTTCTCGATATCCTTGCTTGAACGCATGAATCGCCGCCGCAGAGAGGTTGGCGCTGGCAAAGTGGCTGACCTGGCGCGAAGCCTTCGAGAGCGATGTGTAGGCGCAGGAGCCGGCGATCACCGCCGAGCGCACCGGCGTCAGACTGCCTGCGGCGGCGGGTAGGGCGGCGGCGAGCTGGCTCAGCATGGTAATGAAGTTGTCGCGGGCATCGCCGACAACCTTATCGGACCAGCTGGCCCATAGCTGCTGCGTATGCATGGCACTCAGATAGAGGTCGCGTGTCGTGTTCAGGCCGTGCTCGACCTGTTCCTGCCACGGCTCGTGCTCCGGGTCATGGCCTAGCCAGCAGTCCATCAACTGGCGATAGGGGGCGGACTGCAGCAAATGGGTTGGGACGATTTGCGTGTCAAATTGCGCCATCTTGTACCTGCGCGGGTCTGGTCGATCGGCTTGCCCTGGCATTGGCGTGAGGCTTGTGCTCTTGCCTTTGCCGGGCGGTTTGTCACTGATTCTAAAGTAAATATAATTTCGCTTCTAGTCGCCCGGCCGACGTGGGCTGGGGCGCAGGCATTCACTCAGCGTCATCAACATGGCCGCCGTGGCGCCCCAGATGAAGTGTTCGCCATAGGGCACGGCCAGGTAGCTGCCGCTGCGTTCACCAATCTGGTAAGGGTGGCGCTGGTAGTTGAGTGGGTCGAGCAGATGGGCGAGAGGGACTTCGAATGCCTGCTCGACCTCGTTGACGTCGAGCTGCAATGAAAACCCCGGGCGCACCAGCCCGACCACCGGCGTCACCCGAAAACCGGTGATGGTGATGTACTCCGGCAGCCGTCCGGCAAGCATGACATGCGCGCGCGGCAGGCCGACCTCTTCTTCCGCCTCGCGCAACGCCGTGGCTTCCGGGCTCGGGTCATGAGGCTCCGCGCGGCCGCCGGGGAAGCTGATCTGCCCGGCATGCTTGCTCAGGTGATGGGTGCGCTGGGTCAGCAGAATGGTTGGGCCGCTATCGTGAAAGACGATGGGGGCAAGCACGGCCGCCGGGGTCAGCGGGCCTTCGGGGAGTTCCGGGCGGTCACCCCGGTGCATCGGCGGCAAGGGCGCGGCCAGCCGCTCGCGCAGCCACTGCAGGGTTTCGTCGAAAGTCATGGTGATGCTTGGCGGGCCCGCTCCGCTATGGGGATGAATTCATTCTAGCACTGCGGGCGGGGCGTCGCGTCAGGCTTTGGGGAGCTGGAAGTCGCGCACATGGGCGAGCAGGCGCAGGGTCAGCCCCAGCGCCGCAAGGGTATAGATTGACACGTGGCTGACGGCGTCGAGGCGCGACAACGCAAACAACCCCGCCGCGACGAGGATGGCGACGCTGCCGTAGAAGTCCTTGTGCAGGATGAAAGGGACGTCGTTGACCAGCATGTCGCGGATCAGGCCGCCCCCCACCGCGGTCATGAAACCGATGAATACCACGCCGAACAGCCCAAGGCCGCTGTCGAGCGCCAGTTGCGCTCCGGTCAGGCTGAAGGCGACCAGCCCTGCCGAATCCGCCACGATGAACAGCCTGGATAGCCAGACGTGGCTGCGGCGGTGCAGCTGTACCACCCAGGCCACACCCAGCGTACCGAAAATGGCCCACAGAGGCCGGCTGTCGAGGAAGATGCGGGGCAGGTGGTTGAGCGTGACATCGCGCACGATGCCGCCGCCAATCGCGGTCAGCAACGCGAGGATGACGATGCCCAGCAGGTCGAAACGCTTGCGCACGCCGATCAGATAGCCGCTGACGGTGAATGCGATGGTGCCGACGACGGACAGCAGTTCCACGGGATGGCTGGCTCAGGCTGCCGGCAGGCGGGGCGGCCAGGGGTAGGCCGGGCCGACCGCGCAGAGCCGCTGGACGACCGCCGCGTGAGGTGTGTCGACCACGCCTTGCGCGAACGACACGACCGTCAGGGACGGCACAAACGCCGTCAGCAATTCGTTGGGATGCAGCAGGAAATCCGGGTTGCGCGGGCGGCCGAATTGCTCGTTGCCCCGGGCGAAGGTTTCGTAGAGCAGCACCCCATCCTCCGCCAACGCGCCCAGCAGGTGGGCAAACAGCGGGCGATGCAGGTAATGGCTGACCAGAATGGCGTCGAAACGCTGGCCAGCCAGTGGCCACGGCGCCCCTTCGAGGTCGGCCGTGAGCGTGGTGATGCCCGGCGTGCCGGCCAGCGTCGCTAGCGCCTGCGGGTCCCGGTCCACCGCCAGCACCGGGTGACCAAGCGCCGTCAGTGCGCGGGCGTGGCGCCCATAGCCGCATGCCAGATCGAGCACGTGGCCGCCGGCACGAATCAGGCCGAAATGGCCGGCGAGCCACGGCGATGGCCGGGACGCCTGCGGGTTGGAGGTGGGAAAACGCTCGTCCATGGCGGCTCAGATCGCGACGTTGACGAGCGTCGGGCGCAGGATGTCCAGCACCACCCTGGGGTCGAGGCCGACCAGGTAGCCGCGCTTGCCGCCGTTGATGTAGATGCGCGGCAGCTCGGCGATTGTCTGCTCCATATACACCGGCATCGCCTTGCGCGTGCCGAAGGGCGAGGTGCCGCCGACTATGTAGCCCGAGTGCTTGTTGGCGGTATCGGGCGTGCAGGGCACGATGGTTTTCACGCCGATCAGGCGCGCGAGATTCTTGGTCGAGACTTCGCGGTCGCCATGCATCAGCACCACCAGCGGCCGCTTGGCGTCGTCCTCCATGACCAGCGTCTTGACCACGGCGTGCTCATCGACACCGAGCTCGCGTGCGCTGACCGTGGTGCCGCCATGCTCCTCGTATTCGTAGAGATGGTCGGTAAACGCCGCCTTGTGCTGGCGCAGCACGCGCACGGCGGCGGTGACGGGAACCTTGTCCTGCGACATGTGGCCGGCCCTTACTGGCGACGCCAGGTGGTGCCCTGCGAGCCGTCTTCGAGAATCACGCCGGCAGCCTTCAGCTCGTCGCGGATGCGGTCGGATTCGGCCCAGTTCTTGTTCTTGCGGGCGTCGAGGCGCTGCGCGATCAGCGCGTCGATCTGTTCGTTGCTGAGGCCGTCGGCCGAGCCCGCCTGCAGGAAGGCCTGCGGATCGCGTTGCAGGAAGCCGAGCAGGCCGGCCAGAGCCTTGAGCAGGCCGGCTTCGGCGGCCGATTGCGTGCGGTTCACCTCGTTGGCCAGTTCGAACAGCACTGATACCGCTTCGGGCGTGGCGAAGTCGTCGTTCATCGCGGCCTGGAAGCGCTTGGCGTATTCGTTGCTCCAGTCGATCTCGACCGCAGCTGCAGGCACGTTCTTGAGCGCCGTGTAGAGGCGCGTCAGCGCGTGCTTGGCGTCGTCCAGATGGACGTCGGAATAGTTGAGCGGGCCGCGGTAGTGCGTGCGCAACATGAGGAAGCGCACGACTTCGGCATCGTACTGGGCCAGCACGTCGCGGATCGTGAAGAAATTACCGAGCGACTTCGACATCTTCTCGTTGTCGACGTTGAGGAAGCCGTTGTGCATCCAGTAGTTGACATAGGTATGGCCGTGCGCGCCCTCGGCCTGGGCAATTTCGTTCTCGTGGTGCGGGAACTGCAGGTCCTGCCCGCCACCGTGGATGTCGAAATGCTCGCCCAGGTGATGGCAGCTCATCACCGAGCATTCGATGTGCCAGCCGGGGCGGCCTGCGCCCCAGGGGCTGTCCCAGGACGGCTCGCCCGGCTTCGATGCCTTCCACAGCACGAAATCGAGTGGGTCGCGCTTGTGCGGGTCGACATCGACGCGCTCGCCCGCGCGCAGGTCGTCGAGCGATTTGCCCGACAGCTTGCCGTAGCCCGCGAAGCCATGCACCGAGTAGTAGACGTCGCCGTTGTCGGCCGGGTAGGCGAGGCCGTTGGCGATCAACTGCTCGATCATCGTGATCATGCCCTGCACATGCTGGGTGGCGCGCGGCTCGTGGTCGGGTTTTTGCACGCCGAGCGCGGCGGCGTCTTCGTCCATGTACTGGATGAAACGGCCGGTCAGCGCCTCGATGGTTTCCTGGTTTTCCGCCGCGCGCTTGATGATCTTGTCGTCGATGTCGGTGATGTTGCGTACATAGTTGACCGCGTAGCCGCTGGTGCGCAGCCAGCGCTGCACCATATCGAACACCACCATGACCCGTGCGTGGCCAAGGTGACAGTAGTCGTACACCGTCATGCCACACACGTACATATTGACCTTGCCGGGCGTGATCGGGGTAAAGACTTCTTTCTGGCGGGACAGCGAGTTGTGGATGTGGAGCATGGTGTTCCTTGAGCGGCTATTCTGTAACGGAGCCGGGCGATGATGGTGCCGGGCCGGTCTCGTATTCTAGCAAATCTTGCCGTCTTGCTTGAACGCCGGCCGCAATTGGGCATGTTCCTTGCTGGACTAAAACTTCTCTGGGCTTGATCCAGGTAAAAATGTGGTGACCGGGTTCTGTTAAGATCGAGGGAACGATATGACATACAGGAGCGGCGCATGGGCCCGCACTATCTGAGTTGTTTGTTTGCGCCGGGATCGGTGGCGGTGATTGGCGCGAGTGAGAGCGCCGGTTCGCTCGGCGACGTGGTGACGCGCAATCTGCAGGCTGCCAAGTATCAGGGCAAGATCTACGCGGTGAACAAGCATCACCGCACCGTGCACGGGCTACCCGTGCACCATCATGTGCAGGATATCGACGGGCCGGTGGACCTGGCCGTCATCGCCACACCGGGCGAAGTGCTCGCCGATGTGGTGGCCGATTGCGTGAAGAAGCGCGTCAAGGCCGCGGTGATCCTGTCGCAGGGCCTGATCATGGCCGACCACGAGCATGCCCAGGCGCTCAACCGGGCGCGTGAGTTGGCGCGCAAGGGCGGGCTCAGGCTGCTGGGGCCCAATCTGTTCGGCATCATGCGGCCGGCGCTGGGGCTCAACGCCACGGACTATGTCGGTGCCATCAGGCCGGGCAACCTGGCGCTCGTGTCGCAATCGACGGCGCTGTCCACGGCAATCCTCGACTGGGCCGAGACCAACGACGTGGGCCTGTCCAGCGTCGTGTCGCTGGGCGCGACGGTGGACGTGGATTTCGGTGAGGTGCTCGATTTCCTCGTCAACGACCCGCAGACGCGCGGCATTCTGCTCTACATCGAGGGCATCCGCGACGCGCGCGTGTTCATGAGCGCCTTGCGCGCCGCCTCGCGCACCAAGCCGGTGATCGTGATCAAGGCCGGGCGCAATGGCATGGTGCTGCAAAGCCCGCATACGCACAGCGGCGCCATGGTGGGGCGCGATGATGCGTTCGAAGCGTGCATCCGCCGTGCCGGCGCGGTGCGCGTGCGCAGCGTGGCCGACCTGTTTGCCGCCGCGCGCGTGCTGACCTCCAACTACCGCGCCACCGGGCCGCGCCTGGCCATCATCACCAATGGCGCCGGGCCCGGCGTGATGGCGGCCGATCGCATGTCGGACCTGCACGTGCGCATGGCCAAGCTCAAGGATGAGACCATCGCCCAGCTCGACAAGGCGCTGCCGGCATCCTGGTCGCGCGCCAATCCGGTCGATATCATTGGTGACGCGCCGCCCGAGCGCTTTGAAGCCGCAACGCGCGCCTGCCTGGCCGACGGCAACGTCGACGGCGTGGTGGTCATCTACACCCCGCAAATCCATACCGACGCCGAGGCTACGGCCCGCGTCATGGCCAAGCTGCGAGGCGAGTTTAACAAGCCGCTGCTGCTGGTTTGGATGGGGGAAGGCAAGGTGCAGGCCGCGCGGCGGGTGTTTGCCGAGCACAAGCTCGCCCATTACCGTACGCCTGAGAACGCAATCGAGGTGTTCTGGGCGCTGGCCGTCTACCAGCGCAACCAGAAGCTGTTGCTGCAGGTGCCCGGGCCGCTCGCCCACAAGGAAGACCCGCCACAGCTCGACGAGGCGCGGGCGCTGATCGACCGTGTGCTCGATTCCGGGCGGCAGGTCATGGCGAGCCACGAGGCGCTGCAGCTGCTGTCGTATTTCCATATCCCGATCGCGACCAGCATCCCGGCGGAGAATCAGGACCAGGCCGTGGCGATCGCCGAGCAGCTCGGCTACCCGGTGGCGCTCAAGATCAACTCGACCGACATCCTCTACAAGACCGACGTCAACGGCGTGGTGCTCGGCCTCAAGAATGCCGAGGCGGTACGCGACGCGTTTCGCCTGATCGTCGACGGCGCGCGCCTGCGCCGGCCCGACGCCAAGATCAACGGCGTCACCGTGCAGCCGATGGTGCGCCTGCGCCATGGCCGCGAGCTGATGGTCGGCGTCACGCACGACCCGGTGTTCGGGCCGCTGGTGGCGTTTGGCTCTGGCGGCATCACGGTCGAGATCATCAACGACCGCATGGTGGCGTTGCCGCCGCTCAACGATTTCCTGGCCGAGAAGATGATCCAGGGCACCCGCGTCAGCCGCCTGCTACACGAGTTCCGCAATCTGCCTGCGGCACGTATCGATGCCGTGAAGAGTGTGCTGCTGCGCGTCTCGGAAATGGTGTGCGAGCTGCCGCAGATCCGCGAGATGGACATCAACCCCTTCCTCGCCGACGAGAACGGGGTCGTGGCGCTCGACGCGCGCATCGTGCTGGCCCCGTATTCGACGATGGGCGGGCGCTACGGCCACATGGCGATCCACCCTTACCCGGCCGATCTGATCTCGGCCGCTACGCTGAAGGATGGCACGATCGTCAACGTCCGCCCGATGCGCCCGGAAGACGCGGAGCTGCAGCAGATCTTCGTGCGCGGCCTGTCCGAGGAATCGCGCTACAACCGCTTCATGAACACCATGAAGCAGCTGCCCGACAGCTTGCTGATACGCCTCACCCAGCTCGACTACGCGCGTGAGCTCGCGCTGATCGGCTATATCGTGGACGAGAACGGCCAGGAGCGGCAGATCGGTGTCAGCCGCTTTGCCGCCAACCCCGATGGCGAGTCGTGCGAGTTCGCGCTGGTGGTAGCGGACGACTGGCAGGGCAAGGGGGTGGGCTCGCTGTTGATGAACCGGCTATTCGACGCGGCGCGGCTCAAGGGGCTCAAGGTCATCGAAGGGGAAATCTTCGCCGCCAACAGCAATATGCTCAAGCTGATGGAAAGGCTCGGTTTTGCGATCCGCAACCATGAGGAGGACGCGGCGTTGCGTCGCGCCATCAAAACCCTGTAAAAAAAGTGGAGGAACAATTCCCGCTTGCCTATGCTCAAAGGGAGGCGGCGGGCATTGAGTTGGTCGTCCGCGCAGAGCCTGTTCCGGATATTGGAACGGGCCCTTGGTATCGAACGCTGAACCTCTCCCGTGGCACAGCGGCCGTGATGCAGCCGTTCCGGCAGGGCTGCCGGGGCGGGCAGGTACATCTATAACAGGAGGATGACCATGACCAAGCAATACCCACAACAACCAGGTGAGCACTACTACACTCACCAATCCGAGCCCTATGACCAGCAGGACCTGAGCCGCGGGGACGAAGCTGCGACGCCATCCTATCCGCCCCAGGCCGCCAAGTTCTATTACCAGACCAGCCAGCAGGCGATGGACCGGCGCCTGAACGACAGGCGCGCGCAGCCCGACGACGAATATCGCGAGCAGTTGCTCGCCAACCTGCTGCTGAATGGCAACGAACAGCGCTTGGGCTTCGGCCGGCGCAAGGAAGACTCGGACAAGTGGGTGCACTGATTCCGGCCACAGTGGTTTGCCAATGAAACAGGCCCGGTCTCGACCGGGCCTGTTTCATTGCGGTGGCGCTTGCCGTCAACCATGTGTGCGGGCATGGGCGCGCAGCACATCGAGGAAGTCGGTGCCGTACAGCTCTAGCTTGCGGTCCCCCACGCCGGACAGGCCGTGCAGGGCCTCGAGGCTTTGCGGGCGCTTTTCCAGCATCTGTTTCAGCGTGGCATCGCCGAAGATCATGTAGGCCGGCACGTTCTGCTCTTCCGCCAGGCGCTTGCGGCATTGCCTTAGCGCCGCCCACAGTTCTCGCTCTTCATCGCTGTTGAGCTCGATCGCCTTGCGCTCGCCGTGCGAGCTCGACTTGGCTTCGTCGCGCACGCGCCGCAGCTGGATATCCTGCTCGCCCTTGAGCACGGCCCGGCACGCCTCCTGTAGATGCAGGCCGCCGTGCTCATTGACGCCGAGCATGCCGGTGGCCACGAGCTGGCGCAGCAGGGAGCGCCATTGCGCCTCGGGCACGTCGCGGCCGATACCGTAGGTGGATAGGTGCTGGTGGCCGCATTCGCGCATCTTCTGTGTGTCGCGCCCCAGCAGGATGTCGATCACATGGGCCGCGCCGTAGCGCTGCCCGCTGCGGTAGATGGCCGACAGGGCCTTGCGCACGGCCTCGCTGGCATCCCACATCTGCGGCGGGTTCAGGCACATGTCGCAGTTGCCGCAGGGGCCCGAGTCTTCGCCAAAGTAGTGCAGCAGCACCTGGCGCCGGCAGGAGGGCGCTTCGCAGTAGCCGAGCATGGCGTCGAGCTTCTGCCGCTCGACGCGCTTGATTTCGTCGGGCGAGCCCGATTGCTCGATCATCTCGCGCAGCAGGATCACGTCCTGCAGGCCGTAGGCCATCCAGGCGTGCGAGGGCAGGCCATCGCGGCCGGCGCGGCCGGTTTCCTGGTAATAGCCTTCGAGGCTCTTGGGCAGGTCGAGGTGCGCGACAAAGCGCACGTCGGGTTTGTCGATGCCCATGCCGAAGGCGACGGTGGCGGCCATCACGACGCCATCCTCGCGCAGGAAGCGGCTCTGGTTGGCCTGGCGTGTTTCGGCGTCGAGCCCGGCATGGTAGGGCAGGGCCTTGATGCCCTGTTCGCGCAGCCATTTGGCCGTCTCTTCCACCTTCTTGCGTGACAGGCAGTAAACGATGCCGGCATCGCCCTCGTGGTTGCGCAGGAAATACAGCAGCTGGCGGCGCGGGTTGTCCTTTTCCACCACGGTGTAGCGGATGTTCGGCCGGTCGAAGCTCGACAGGAAGACCTCTGCCTGCTGCAGCGCCAGGCGCTCGACGATCTCCTGCCGCGTGAGCTGGTCGGCCGTGGCGGTCAGCGCGATGCGCGGAATATCGGGGAAGCGCTCGTGCAGTACCGAGAGCTGGATGTATTCGGGCCGGAAGTCGTGCCCCCATTGCGATACGCAATGCGCCTCATCGATCGCGAACAGCGAGATGCGCGCCCGTGCCAGCAGGGCCTGGAAGCGCGCGGTCATCAGCCGCTCCGGCGCGACGTAGAGCAGCTTGAGCTCGCCCGAGAGCAGGTCGCGCTCGACGGTCTGGGCCTCGTCCTGTGCCAGCGTCGAATTCAGGAACGCCGCCTTGACGCCGAGCTGGCGCAGCGCATCGACCTGGTCCTGCATCAGCGCGATCAGCGGCGAGACGACGATGGCGCAGCCCTCGCGCAGCAGGGCGGGCACTTGGTAGCACAGCGATTTGCCGCCGCCGGTCGGCATCAGCACCAGAGCGTCGCCACCGGCCGCCACGCGTTCGACGATGGCCTGCTGCTGCCCGCGGAAATGGGGGTAGCCGAACACGTGGTTGAGAATATGGACTGCGCTGGACATGGGGGACGGGGACGATGGCAAGCCCGTCATTATAACGGCCCAGACTGGCGTGTGGCCGATGGCTGTTTTGCCGGCGCCGGCGTCACCAAACTTTCATCTATTTTTCATGGTGTTGTCTTGCATCTCATGCAAATTGACCGCATGGATGCCCGACCCTTTCTGGTAAGCGAATTGCCCACGCAGCGCCGGCAACTGCGCCTCGCCATCATCACGGAAACCTACCCGCCGGAAATCAACGGCGTGGCGATGACCATCGGCCGCATGGTGAATGGCCTGCAGGCGCGCGGCCACCAGCTGCAGCTGATCCGCCCGCGCCAGCATGCGCAGGATGTGGCGCGCACCGACGACAACTACGAAGAGCTGCTCAGGCGCGGCTTGCCGATCCCCCGCTACGACGGCCTCAAGTTTGGCCTGCCGGCCAAGCAGGCGCTGACGCGTGCCTGGACCTACAAGCGGCCCGACCTGGTGCATGTGGTGACGGAGGGGCCGCTGGGCTGGTCCGCCATTGCCGCGGCCAACAAGCTCAAGATACCGGTCACCTCCGATTTTCATACCAACTTCCACAGCTACAGCAAGCACTATGGCGTGGGCTGGCTCAACAAGCCGATTCACGCCTACCTGCGCAAACTGCACAACCGCTCGCTGCTGACCTTCGTGCCGACCGAGGAGATCGCCCGCACGCTCGAAGGTGCGGGGTATCGCAATCTGTCGGTGGTGGCGCGCGGTGTCGATACCCGCCTGTTCCACCCGGAGCGCCGCGATGACGAGCTGCGCGCCAGCTGGGGCCTGAAGCCGGGCGAAGTAGTTGTCGCCTACGTCGGCCGTCTGGCCGCCGAGAAGAATCTGCCGCTGGTGCTGCGCACCTTCGAGTCCATGCGGGCGAGCGGCAGGCCCTGCCGCATGCTGTGGGTGGGTGATGGCCCCGAGCGGGCCGGCCTCGCTGAGCGCTACCGTGATCATCTGTTCGCCGGCATGCGTACCGGCGAAGACCTGGCGCGCCACTATGCGAGCGCCGACGTGTTCCTGTTTCCAAGCACGACCGAGACCTACGGCAACGTCACCATCGAGGCGCTGGCCTCGGGCCTGGCCGTGGTCGCTTACGACTACGCCGCGGCGCGCGAGCATATCCGCCCACGCCAGAACGGCATGCTGGCCGGGCTCCACGACGAGGCCGCCTTCATCGACGCCGGCCGCGAGCTGGCCACGCACGCCGGGCTGCTGGCCGATGTGCGGCGCCAGGCGGCCAACTCGGTGGCGCACCTGAGCTGGGATCAGGTCGTGGCCGAATTCGAGTCGTGCCTCATCGACGTGATTTCGACCTGGGAGGAACACCGTGAGCAAACTTGAACTGTCGCTGCAGCGTTTTGAAGCCTGGGACCGGCGCGTGACCGAGCGCGCCAACCGGGCCACTGCCTATCGCCCGGTACGCGGCGTCTTCGCGATCGTCAGCCGGCTTGGCGATGGCGTGTTCTGGTACGTGCTGATGGCCGTGCTGCTGGCGCGCTATGCCGATGCGGCGCTGCAGCCGGTGGTGCACATGATCGTGGTCGGCGTGCTCTGCACCTTGCTCTACAAATGGCTCAAGGCCATGACCTCGCGGCCGCGCCCCTATTGCCGCAGCGACAGCATTGCGCTGTGCGTGGCGCCGCTCGACCAGTTCAGCTTCCCGTCCGGGCACACGCTGCACGCGGTATCGTTCACGCTGATCGCGCTGCACTATTATCCCGCCCTGACCTGGCTGCTGTTGCCGTTCGCGGTACTGGTCGCACTGTCGCGCATGGTGCTGGGCCTGCACTATCCGAGCGATGTGCTGGCCGGTGGCCTGATCGGCTCCTTCGTTGGCGGCCTGTCGCTGCTGATCTTCGGCTAGCCGCCAGTCGGGCGCGAACAAGCCACGAGGTGGGAATGGCCCCGCTTGTGGGGGCCGCGCAATGAGATCACGGATGGATGGGGCGAGCCTCTTTTCCGCGTGGCGATCAGCCTGATGGCTGATGCGCATGGCCGCTCGTCGGCCTGCCACGCGCTTCGGCTGCAAAAACAGGCGAGCTGGGATTAAGATGATGGTGCCGTTCAATTCCATGATGGGGCCACCATGCGTCTACTGATGATCGCCGCGCTGTCGGCGAGCCTGCTTGCCTGTGGCAAGACCGAAGAAAAACCGCCGGTCAAGCTGCTCGAATCGCAACGCCAGCAATTGCAGGATGCCAAGGCGGTCGACCAGACCGTGCAGCAGGCTGCGCAACAGCAGCGCGACAATCTGGAAAAGCAGGAAGCCGGTGAGGCTGCCAAGTAACAAGATGTGGCTGCTGTTGCTGGGCTTGGCTGTCGCGGGCCCGGCCGTTGCAGCCGACGAGGCGGCGATGCCGATGCCGGCCTGGTTCGTCGCGCCCGGTCAGACCGCCGCAGTGCAAGGCGAGGTGCCTGGCCGGCCGGCGAAGGGGGTCATGCTGTTTTTCTGGATGGAAGCCTGTGGCTATTGCGAGCGCATGGTGAGCAGCACCTTTCGTTTCGACGCGGTCGCCACGTCAGCGACTGCCGCATTCGATGCGGTCGGCGTCAACCTGTTCGACGACGCGCCGCTGCCATGGCTGGGCGGCGAGCCGTTGAGCGGGCGCCGCCTGGCCCGCTACTATCAGGTGCAGACCACGCCGACCACGGTGTTTGTCGATGCGTCAGGCAAGGAACTCAACCGCGTTGTCGGCTATCTGCCTTCCAAGGCGTTCGTGCGAGAGATCGAGCTGGCCGCCCGGCGCAAGCGCTGAGCCTTGTCAGGCGAACTGCCCCGCGGCATAGCCCGACGACCACGCCCACTGGAAATTGTACCCACCGAGCCAGCCGGTCACGTCGACGACCTCTCCGATGAAATACAGGCCCGGCACGCGCCGCGCCTCCATCGTCTTGGACGACAGCTCATTGGTATCGACCCCGCCCAGCGTGACTTCCGCCTTCTTGTAGCCCTGGGTGCCACCAGGCTTGATTGCCCAGTCTTCCAGTTGCGCGGCGATCTGCTGAAGCTCGGGCTCGTTGAGTTGGCGCACCGGCCTGTTCGCATCGGCGCGCTCTGCCATCAGCTGCGCGAGCCGCTTGGGCAGGCGTTGCGCAAGCAGGTTCGCGAGCAACTGGTCGCTGCGTCGGTGCGACTCAAGCCACGCCAATGCGTCGTTGGCTGGGAATAGGTTGATGTGGATCAGCTCACCCGGCCGCCAGTAGGATGAAATCTGCAGGATGGCAGGGCCCGACACCCCCCGGTGCGTGACCAGCACATTCTCGCGGAAGGCGGTGTCGCCGCAGCTGACGCTCGCCTCTGCCGACAGGCCCGCCATGTCTGCGAGCGGGGCCAGGTCTTCTGGCTGGAAGGTGAGCGGCACCAGCCCCGGCGCCAGCTGCGTGATCGCCAGCCCGAACTGCCTGGCCACGTCGTAGCCGAAGCCGGTGGCGCCGATCTGCGGGATAGACAGGCCGCCGGTCGCGATCACCAGGCTCGCACAGCTGAAGGCGCCCTTGCTGGTGCTCAGCGTGAACATCCCGTCCTGCCTGTCGATGCTGGCAATACTGCAGGGCATCTGCCATTGCACCCCGGCGTCATCGCATTCGCGCTGCAGCATGTCGATGATCTGCTGCGAGCTGTCGTCGCAGAATAGCTGGCCCAGCTTCTTTTCGTGATAGGCAATGCCGTGGCGCTCGACCAGATCGAGGAAATCGCGCGCGGTGTAGCGCGCCAACGCCGAGCGGCAGAAATGCGGGTTGCCCGACAGGTAGTTCTCGGGCCGAGCGTTGATGTTGGTGAAGTTGCAGCGGCCGCCGCCCGAGATGCGTATCTTCTCGGCCAGCTTCTCCGCGTGGTCGATCAGCAGCACGCTGCGACCGCGTTGCGCTGCGACGTGGGCGCACATCATGCCCGCTGCGCCGGCCCCCACGATAATGACGTCGAAATGCATGGTATGCGCCGGAAAAACCGCCATTCTATCAAAGCGATGGCGGACGGCAGAAAGGGATTTGCGCCACACCGGACAGCGATCATGCCGATCTCATTATTAGAGCAAAAACTTAAGGCGGCATATTGCAATGTCATTGGTTTAGAGTAGAATATCTAAACGCACTTGCACCGACACAGAAGTGTTTGTTTGAAAAAACATTAAGTCAGAACAATGACTTGAAAAAAACACTTGATGAGGCATATGAGACCTCGGCCCGAGCAGAGGCGAAGTCAGATACGGATAAACGTATCGACTATTTGATCGGCATGCGAGTGCACAAAGGAGAAGTAGCATGAGAAATACCCTGGTAATGATGCTTGCCTTGCTGGCCGGCAGCGCACACGCCGAACTGGTGGCGATTGACGACGCCACCATGTCCGAGACCGTGGGGCGCGAGGGCCTGAGCGTGCTGATGCAGGTTCAGGTCAAGGGCTCGATGGAGTTCCAGCAGGTGCAGGCGGGGGAGACCAACGCCTTCGCGCTGTCCAACTTCGTCATCAACTGGACGGGCCAGGACGTGCAGAATGCGACGCCAGGCATCCTGTTGACGCGGCTCGACGTCAAGGATGACTCGATCTTCATCGAATTGCCGATCGCGCAGTTTTCCGTCGGCGTGAAGGATCTCGAAATGCGTCAGGGCCTGCGTGCCGATGGTTCGGCGGCCAGCGTCAGCCGTTTCGGCTCGGTGTATGCGATGGGCTTTGACATGTCCAAGTCCTATGTCGAACTCGCGGCGCACTAAGACGATGACAAAGCTGAAGACTTGCCTGGCCACGGCACTGCCACTGATGCTGTCGATGTCCGTGAACGCGGCCCTGACGGATCTTGGCGACGCCGACCTACAGCAGGTGAGCGGCCAGGATGGCTTGTCCATCGTGCTCAGCGACAACTTCGGCTTTCGCGTGACCGATATTCCAGGCACCGGCGTCACGCCGGGTAAAGCCAACAGCATCCGTTTCACCGCGCCACGCCGGACCAAATACGATTCCGGCCTCAATTATCTCGATTTCGAGAAGGATTATGTCGAGCTGACCGATCTCGATGTCCAGACCTCGCAGTTCGCCCCGATCACCGACCCGATCAAGCTGGACCTGGTCAAGCTCAGCGATGGCCGTGCCGCCATCCAGTTCAAGCTGCCCGACAACACCAGTGGCCTTGGCAAGTTGAGCGCCAGTTTTACCGTCAGTGATTTCGCCCCTGTCTACGCTGACCAGAACTACGCCCCGACCGCTGCATCGGCGCCACAGCGCTGGACCCTCGGGCGATTCGAAATCAACGATGTCGTGCAAAAGGGCACCAAGATTCAGCTGAGCGCAGCTGGTGATGGTTACGGCTGGGCGGTCGACACGGAGCTGCGCATCGGTGAAATCGGCATCTACCCGCGCTTCGCGGCCGGCGTGTCGCGCCAGGACAGCGCCACGCTCGATGAATGGTGGAAGTTCTCCGGCATCGCCCTGTGCGGCAACCTGACCAACGATTCATGTGCCGATGGCAGCCGTTTCAAGTTCGGCGACTCGGCTGCGGGCGCGTTTGTCGTCAAGGCAGAGAACGTCGACGGCAAGCCGAGCCTCACCATGACCATGGGGAACGTCAATGTGCAGGCGATGGACGGAGCGGTGCCGTTGGCCCAGGGCTCCATCGTCGTCGATTCGGTGACGACCAAGTCCAGCCGTTGCGCTGGCGGCATGTGCGACTTCGGCAAGCAGATCATTGGCGACATGAAGATTTACTCCATGCGCATCAAGTTCAAGGACCTTTGACATGCGCGCATTGCTGGCTGCATTGCTTATCCTGCCCGCCATCGCCATGGCGCAACCCCAGGAGCTCGAGGACGGCGTGCTGAGCGACGTCACCGGCCAGGATGGCCTGTCGATCCGGCGCCTGCATTTCGAGTTCGGGGGGACGGCGCAGGGCAGCGGCACATCGGTTTTCAAGACCAACAGTATCTACTTCGGGTTTGACGAGGCAACCGGCAACAAGGCAGCCTATCTTGCCTATGAGCACCTGCACGGCTACATCGACTTCCAGACGCCGCTGCTGATCGACGTGGTGTCCAATGGGTTGGGGAACCCGGATTCAGTCATGTTCACGTTGCCGCAGTACATCGACATCGACCTGGCCTGGGACAGCATCTCGGTCCAGAGCAGCCTTGGCGTGGCGCGCGAGCAGGTCAACATTGTGTCGCAGACGGGCGTGGTTCAGCGCCAGGAGTACGAGCCGATCAACAACCTGGGCTCGACGCAGTTCGTTGGGCGCGTGCAGTTCAATAGCGGTTCCTGGGTCAAGATGTTCGGGCATTGACCCGCAGGCTTGACCCGTATTACCCGGTTTGCAGCCGGCGCAACACAATCAACGAATATGAGGCCAACGCGATCCCCCGTGGACGACGTGGTGCCCATTTAAAATGGTCAGAAATTTCAGAGGTGATACCAGTGAGCCGTTGGCAAACCATGCTGACGCTGCTTGTGCTTGGGTCCGTTCCAGCTGCTGCACAGGCAGAGTTGAAATCAATCAGCGACGACGTGATGTCGGAGCATTGGGGGCAGGCGTTGATCGAGGTGACGAACGTCACCCAGCACACAGCGCCCGTCGTGACAGGTACGTTGACGCCGGATGCCAATTCGAAGATCAACGGCTATGACGTATCGGGCGTGCCCAAGGATTCGACCGGTGCGGCGATTACCGGCGATATTTCCTATTCCAAGCTGCGCATCGGTGCCGAAATCTCGCTCGACTCGGAGATCGGAAAGCTGCGCCTGGGGGGGTACAACAATCCCAGCTTCCCGACCCAGGCCTACGACGTCAATTCCGATGCGCTGGTGTTTACCGGCTACCAGAAAGATGGCGTCTATCACCCGTTTACCATCAAGAACCCGTATATCGAGTTCGCCATGCGTGATGCGCAGGACAGCTCGACGACGCGGGAGATCCTTGGCGTCCGTATCGGCTTCGAAGAGGCGGATGGCATGCTGGGGCTCAATCTCAATGCGCTGTCCGGCCGCACCTACCTGACGTCCACACAGACCAACGGCACCTTCAACGTCAACAGCTACGGGCAGCGTTCGACGGGCGATGGCACCGCGACCACCACGGGCGGGACGGCGACCGCCGTGACCGACGCCTACCAGAAGTTCGATTCCTTGTGCCTGGGGCGCACCGGCGCGCAGGGGGCGTGCGGTGACTCGGCCGATCCCACGCGCGACTTCTTCATTTCGTTCAACAAGGTGAGTGGCCTGTTCTACCCCAAGGCTACCGGCAGCGCCGACTACACGCCCACGCAGCAGGGGGTCTGGCTCAACCTGACCGACAACGCCCGCATTTATCAGATCAAGAACATGACCGGTGATCTGAGCGTGCTCAATACCTCCAATCCCCCCATCCGTCGCTGGTAATGCTGTTTCTGCGCCACTCCAGCGGGAATGGCGCAGGCTTCAGCGCCCGAGCCGAAGCCATTGGGCTTGCCAGCCTGACTGAGTCCAGACCATAAAAAAAGCGCGTGTCGTGTGACACGCGCTAACCACGCCATCGGTGAACCTGGGAGAGCTTAGTTCACCGTTTCTTGCAATTGTTGCAGGATCGCCGGGTTCTCCAGCGTCGATACGTCCTGCGTGATTTCCTCGCCCTTGGCAAGCGAGCGCAGCAGTCGACGCATGATCTTGCCCGAGCGGGTCTTGGGCAGGTTGTCGCCGAAGCGGATTTCCTCTGGGCGGGCGAGGGCGCCGATCTCGTGGCTGACCCATTCGCGCAGGTTCTTGGCGATCTGCTTCGCCTCATCGGCCGTTTCCGGGGTCTTCTTCAGCACGACGAAGGCAACCACGGCTTCGCCCTTCACCTCGTGCGGCTTGCCGACCACGGCGGCCTCGGCCACCAGCGGGTTGGCTACGAGCGCCGATTCGATCTCCATCGTGCCCAGGCGGTGGCCCGATACGTTCAGCACGTCGTCGATACGGCCCATGATCCAGTAATAGCCGTTCTCGTCGCGGTTGGCCGAGTCGCCGGCGAGGTAGAGCTGGCCGTTGAATTCTTCCGGGAAATAGGTCTTCTTGAAGCGTTCCGGGTCGCCCCAGATGGTGCGTACCATCGAAGGCCAGGGCCGCTTGATGACGAGGAAGCCACCCTTGCCCGGCTCGACCGGGGCACCTGCCTCATCGACGATGTCGACCATGATGCCCGGCACGGGCAGCGTGCACGAACCCGGCTTGGTTGGTACCGCGCCCGGCATCGGCGTGATCATGTGGCTGCCGGTCTCGGTTTGCCACCAGGTGTCGACGATCGGGCAGCGGCGCTTGCCGACCACTTCGTAGTACCACATCCAGGCTTCGGGGTTGATCGGCTCGCCCACGGTGCCCAGCAGGCGCAGGCTGGACAGGTCGAACTGGTTGGGCAGGTCCGCACCCAGCTTGATCAGTGAGCGGATCGCGGTTGGTGCGGTGTAGAAGGTGGTGACCTTGTGGCGCTCGATCATCTGCCAGAAGCGACCGGCATCCGGGTAGGTCGGCACGCCCTCGAAGATGACCTGGGTTGCGCCAACGGCGAGCGGGCCGTATGTGACGTAGGTGTGGCCGGTGATCCAGCCCACATCGGCGGTGCACCAGAAGATGTCGTTTGGCTTGTAGTCGAAGCTCCATTGCATGGTGCAGATGGCGCCGAGCAGGTAGCCGCCGGAGCTGTGCTGCACGCCCTTGGGCTTGCCGGTGGAGCCGGAGGTGTAAAGCACGAACAGCGGGTCTTCCGCATTCATCCACTCGGGTTCGCAGTCTTCCGCCTGGCCCTCGGTGAGCTTGTGCCACCAGATGTCGCGCGCCTCGTTCCACTTGCTGCAGCCATTGTTGGTGCGTTGGTAGACCACGACCTTCTGCACGCTGTCGCAGCCGCCCATCTCGAAGGCCTCATCGGTGACGGCCTTCAGTGGCACGGCCTTGCCGCCGCGCATGCCTTCGTTGGCGGTGATCACCAACTTGGCGCCGGCATCCTGAATACGCTCCTGCAGGGACTTGGCGGAGAAGCCGCCGAACACCACCGAGTGGATCGCACCGATGCGGGCGCAGGCCTGCATGGCGACGACAGCTTCGATACTCATCGGCATGTAGACGACGACGCGGTCACCCCGGCCGACCCCGAGGCTCTTCAGGCCATTGGAGAACTGGCAGACGCGGCGATACAGCTCGGCGTAGGTGGCGCGGGTCACACTGCCGTCGTCGGCTTCGAAGATGATTGCGATCTTGTTCGCGAGCTGCGCCAGATGGCGATCCAGACAGTTGTACGAGACGTTGAGCACGCCATCGTCGAACCACTTGTAGAACGGAGGATTGGACTCGTCGAGCACGCGGGTGAACATCTTCTTCCAGGTGATGGCCTCGCGTGCGCGCTCACCCCAGAAGCCGGCGTAGTGCTCGTTGGCTTGCTCGCACAGCTGGTTGTAGGCATCCATCCCCGAGATCGTGGCTTTGCGGCGGAACTCTTCGTTCGGTTCGAAAACCCGGTTTTCCTTGAGGATCGAGTCAATCGTGGACATGTGTGTTTCCCTCTTGATGAATGGGTGGGCGCGGTGTTCGGGTGTCGTAACCGCTGGTGAAAAACAGCCTGTCTGGACTGGCTTTCAACAGCGTTCGTCGTGCTAACACTCTAGATAGCGTGGAGTTTGAAATCCAATTGCATTTTCTGATGCGCAGAATCAGTCGGGCTGATAGCCGGAAACCCGCGCCAGTGCTCAAAAAAAGGCCCCGCCGTGTAGGCGGCGGGGCAAGCCGTGGGGTGTTGCCAAGTCGAGGGAGTAAACCGGTTAATGCTTCGATGCGGCCTCTGCGCCGATGCCCGTCATCGAGCGGATGAACTGGGGCAGGAATGCGGCATGCTCGCGTTTGGCCGACTCGCTGGTGTCGAGTATCGAGACCAGCCAGGTCGAGAAGAACGCCAGCGTGATCGAGAAGATGGCTGGGTTTTTGTACGGGAACAGCGCTTCCTTGTGCTTGAGCACATCCACCCAGACGGTCGGGCCGAGCACGATCAGCAGCACGGCGGAGGCGAGGCCGATGAAGCCGCCCACGACGGCGCCGCGTGTACTCAGGCGCTTCCAGAACATCGACAGGAACAGTACCGGGAAGTTGGCCGATGCCGCGATCGAGAAGGCCAGGCCAACCATGAAGGCGATGTTCTGCTTCTCGAAGGCAATGCCGAGGATGATCGCGACGACGCCCAGCGCCACGGTGGCATACTTGGAAACACGCATTTCGCTGGCTTCATCGCTCTTGCCGCGACGGAACACGTTGGCGTAGAGGTCATGCGATACCGCGGTGGCGCCGGACAGCGTCAGGCCTGCCACGACAGCCAGGATGGTAGCGAAGGCCACGGCCGAGATGAAGCCCAGGAACAGGTCGCCGCCAACCGCCTTGGCCAGGTGCACGGCCGCCATATTGTCGCCGCCGATCAGCTTGCCTGCCGCATCCTTGAAGTCGGGGTTGGTCGACACCAGCATGATCGCGCCGAAGCCGATGATGAAGGTGAGGATGTAGAAGTAGCCGATGAAGCCGGTCGCGAAGAACACCGATTTGCGCGCTTCCTTGGCATCCTTCACGGTGAAGAAGCGCATCAGGATGTGCGGCAGGCCGGCGGTGCCGAACATCAGCGCCAAGCCCAGCGATACGGCATCGACGGGGTTCGATACGAGCTGGCCCGGCTCCATGATCGCTGCATGCTTCTCGTGCGCCTGCACGGCGGTCGCGAACATCTGCTCGGGGCTGAAGCCGACTGTGTTGAGCACCATGAACGCCATGAAGGTCGCGCCAGCCAGCAGGATGACCGCCTTGATGATCTGCACCCAGGTGGTGGCCAGCATGCCGCCGAACGTCACGTAGAGCACCATCAGGATGCCGACCATGATCACCGCCGAGGTGTAGCTCATGCCGAACAGGAGCTGGATCAGCTTGCCCGCGCCGACCATCTGCGCGATCAGGTAGAGCGCCACGACCACCAGCGTGCCGGTTGCTGCGAGCACGCGCACCGGTTTCTGCTGCAGGCGGTAGGAGGCGACGTCGGCGAAGGTGTACTTGCCGAGGTTGCGCAGGCGCTCGGCCACCAGGAACAGGATGATGGGCCAGCCGACGAGGAAGCCGATCGAATAGATCAGGCCATCGTAGCCCTTGGTCATCACCATCGCCGAGATGCCGAGGAAGGAGGCCGCGGACATGTAGTCACCGGCAATCGCCAGGCCGTTCTGGAAGCCGGTGATGCCGCCGCCGGCCGTGTAGAAGTCCTTGGCCGATTTGGTGCGGCGGGCCGCCCAGAAAGTGACGCCGAGCGTGAAGGAGACAAATACGAAGAACATGATGATCGCGTGCCAGTTCAGCGGCTGGCGCTTGACCTCGCCGGTCAGCGCCTCGCCGGCCATGGCCAGCGGGGCGGCCAGGCTCAGCGCGGCGGTCCAGAATGCATTGCGCAGCGTGCTCACTTGTGTGCCTCCTCGATGATCTGTGCGTTCAGGGTGTCGAACTCGGAGTTGGCGCGGCGCACGTAGATGCCGGTCAACAGGAAGGCCGATAGGATGACTGCCACGCCGACCGGGATGCCGACCGTCATGACGCCACCCGACAGCGATGCGCCAAGGGTCTTGGGCGAGAAGGCGATCACCAGGATGAAGCCGTAGTAGATCGCCAGCATGACCAGCGACAGCTTCCAGCCGAAGCTGGTTTTCTTGTGGACCAACTCGGCAAACCTGGGATTTGCCTCGATGCGCCGCATCAGTTCCTCGTTCATATATGTCCCTCCTTCTTTGGAATACGGAAATCCGTGGAGGGCAATCTATGCCCGCTAGAGTTGAGGGTCTAATCGCAAATTCTGATAGGCGGAATTCACCGGCCCGATACGTGGCACTCAATGGCGCGTCGCCACTGGCTTGGCGAGGGAAAAACAGCTTGCGCTGATGGGGGCGATAAAATTCGCTGATATCGGGGGCAAATCCGCCCGTGCCGCCGCAGCCCAGGCAGGGCGCCGCCTACGCGGAAAAATGCTGTTTACATGCTATGATCCAACGCTACCTTGACGTGAACATGGGCCTTCCCGGCAGGCCGGGCGGGGCCTGCACCGCATAGCCCGGAGCACCTTGCCATGACAGCCTTGCCGAACCAGGATGCGCCGCGCATCGCGGTGATCATTCCCTTCTTCCAGCGCGAGCCGGGCGTGCTGGTCCGTGCGCTGCGCAGCGTGGCTGCGCAGGACTATGCAGGCCCCTGCCGTGTGATCGTGGTGGACGATGCGTCGCCGGTCGCGGCCGATGCCGAGGCGCAGGACATCGAGTTGCCCGCGTCGATGACGCTACAGCTGATCCGTCAGCCCAACCGTGGCCCTGGCGGGGCGCGCAACCGCGGGCTGGATGAACTGGCCGGCGCCGCCGACTACGTAGCATTTCTCGATTCCGACGACGAATGGGTGCCGGATCACCTGAGCCGCGCGGTCAAGGCGCTGGAGCAGGGGCATGATTTCTATTTCACCGACATCTATCAGCTCGATCAGCAGGTCAGCGCCTTCAAGCGCGGCGGCAAGGTCGACCTCGCGAAATACCGGCCATTGCCGGCGATCGAGGATGGCTACGAGTACGCGGGCGACATGGTCGAGCAGATCGTGTTCGGCAACCTTATCGGTACTTCTAGCGTGGTGTTCCGCCTGAAGCCCCTGGCTGCCGTGCGCTTTCGCACCGAGTTGCGTCGTGCTGGCGAGGATTACCTGTTCTGGATCGGCTGCGCGCGGGCAGGGGCTCGTTTCTGCTTTTCGTCCCGCGTCGAGGTGCGCTACGGCCGTGGTGTCAACATCTTTGCGGGCACCCAGTGGGGCACGCCCGAGCATCTGCAGCGCACGGTGGATGAGCTCGCCTACCGGCGCATCGTGCTGGCGGAGATGAAAACCTCGTCGCCGAGCCACCAGAAGCTGCAAGGCCGCATCGACGCGCTGCTGAGCGACTATGGCGCATCGTTCTGGAGCGCCATGCTGCGCCAGCCGGCATCGACCCTGTCGGCTCTGCTCGCCCATCGCCGCCAGCAGCCGGGCCTGCTCGCCGCCCTGCCGCGGCGTTTCTTCAGGCGTTAGCCCAGCGTTACCGACGCCACGGGTTGTCGTCCCTATCCTGTGCTGGAACAGCGGCCAGCACATCCAGCCGTGCCTGGCCTCGCTGCGCGATGGGCTACGACAACCTCGATATCGTCGTTGACAGCGGGTCGACAGACGGCTCGGCTGAGCTGGTCCGTGCGTGCTTCCCTGTGGTGACGCTGCTCAGCAACCCGCGAAACCTCGGCTTCACCGCTGGCCATAACCAGGCGATTTGCCATGCCTTGGCGCATGGGGCCGATTATGTGTGGCCGCGTTGATCCTGCGCCCCCCGTGCGTGATAAAACAACGGGGCGCCGAAGCGCCCTGTTGCGTTGCACGGTGGTGCTGATCAGTCGTTCGCGTAGATGTCGCGATCCTTGGTCTCCGGCAGGAACAGGCTGCCGATGATGAAGGTCGCCACGGCGATCACGATCGGGTACCACAGGCCGTAGTAGACATCGCCCGTCTTCGCCACCATGGCAAACGCCACGGTTGGCAGGAAGCCACCGAACCAGCCGTTGCCGATGTGGTAGGGCAGCGACATCGAGGTGTAGCGGATGCGGGTCGGGAACAGCTCGACCAGCATGGCCGCGATCGGGCCGTAGACCATGGTCACGTAGATCACCAGAATGGTCAGGATAGCGATCGTCATCAAGGTGTTGATCTGCGCCGGATCTGCCTTCGCCGGGTAGCCTGCCGTCTTGAGCGCATCGCCGAGCGACTTGTTGAAGGCGTCGGACTTACCCTTGAATTCATCCTTGGGCAGGCCGTTGCCTTCAAAGCTGTCGATCTTCGTTGCCCCGATGGTGACGTTGGCCAACGCGCCGGCCGGCGCGGCCTGATTGGAATAGGGGATGCCCTTCTTCGCCAGCGCCGATTTGATGATGTCGCACGATTGCTTGAAGGTGGCCTTGCCGATCGGGTCGAACTGGAATGCACACTTGGCCGGATCGGCGGTTACCACGATGGGTGATTGTGCTACCGCGGTTTCCAGCGCCGGGTTGACATAGTGCGTCAGCCCCTTGAACAGCGGGAAGTAGGTCAGCGCGGCAAGCAGGCAGCCGAGCATGATGATCTTCTTGCGGCCGATCTTGTCGGAGAGCGAGCCGAATATCAGGAAGAACGGCGTGGCGATGGCGAGTGAGGCGGCAATGTAGAGGTCAGCCTGGTCTGGTGCGACGCCGAGCGTCTTGGTCATGAAGAACAGCGCATAGAACTGGCCCGTGTACCACACCACGGCCTGGCCTGCGACCGCACCGAGCAGCGCCAGGATGACGACCTTCAGATTGCTCCAGCGGCCGAAGGATTCGGTCAGCGGCGCTTTCGACTGCTTGCCTTCCTCCTTCATCTTCTTGAACACCGGCGATTCATTCAACTGCATGCGGATGTAGACCGACACGATCAGCAGCAGGATCGACACCAGGAAAGGCACGCGCCAGCCCCAGGCCTCGAACACATCCTTGCCCAGCGCGTTGCGGCAGGTCCAGATCACCAGCAGCGACAGGAACAGGCCCAGCGTGGCGGTGGTCTGAATCCATGCGGTGAAGGCGCCACGTTTGCCCGGCGGGGCATGCTCGGCCACATAGGTCGCGGCCCCACCGTATTCGCCGCCCAGCGCCAGGCCCTGCAGCAAGCGCAGGCAGATCAGGATGACCGGCGCCGCAACACCGATGCTGGCGTAGCCCGGTAGCAGGCCGACGACGGCTGTCGACATACCCATGATCAGGATGGTGATGAGGAAGGTGTATTTGCGCCCGATCAGGTCGCCGAGCCGGCCAAACACCAGGGCGCCGAAGGGGCGAACCGCGAAGCCGGCGGCAAAGGCCATCAGCGCGAAGATGAAAGCGGTGGTTTCGTTGACGCCTGCGAAGAACTGCTTGGAGATGATGGCTGCGAGTGAGCCGTAGAGGTAGAAGTCATACCATTCGAAAACGGTGCCCAGGGATGAAGCGAATATGACCCGCTTCTCGTCCCCCGTGATGACATGAGTGTCCGCCATGCTTGCCTCCTCTGGTCTTGTGTGGGCGAGACGATTTGTGGTGCTGCCTGGCTTCGTCGTGGCATCGCGTCACAGGGGTCGAAGCAACCGGTAAACAGCGCCTTATACGTGATAGATCATGGTGATGGATGGCACAAATCGCATAAATTTATTTGAGCTATCAATAAAGCTGATGCCGCGTTGCGGCGACTTGATGTAAGTTTTAGCCCCAGAAAAAGACCGGAGCCAGTGCTCCCGATTCCTCAACGGTGGCAGGTTGGAAGAGACATGGAAATCTATCAGTTGCGGACGTTTGTCGCGGTTGCCCAGCAGGGGCACCTGACGCAGGCCGCGGAAATACTGCATTTGAGCCAGCCGGCGGTCACCGCCCAGATCAAGGCGCTGGAAGAGGAAATGGGCGTCAGCCTGTTCGAGCGCACCGCTGGCGGGGTGGTGCTGACCAAGGCCGGCCAGGTGCTGCTGCCCGAGGCCGAGCGTGTGCTGGCCGATGCGCGTGGCCTGATCAACCTGGCGCGCGGCCTGCAGGGCAATCTGAGCGGCAAGGTGCGCATCGGCACGGTGGGCGACCCGGTGCTGATCCGCCTGGCCGAGCTGCTGGTCGAGATCCGCCGTCGCTATCCATTGCTCGATGCGCTGACCTTCCACAGCATTTCGGGCATGGTGCTCAACGAGGTGCGCAAGAAGGAGCTCGACTGCGGCTTCTTCATCGGCAAGAACCCCTACGTCAACGTCCACGCCGTGCACCTGCGCGACCTGACCTTCCGCGTGGTGGCGCCGGTCGCCTGGGCCGACAAGCTGGCCTCCGCCACCTGGAAGGATGTCGGCAAGCTGCCCTGGGTGTGGATCAATCAGTTCAACTCCTACAACAAGCTCGCCAACGAGTTGTTCCGTGAACACAATATTTCGCCGCAGAAGGTATTCGAACTCGACCAGGAAAGCACGACACTGGCGCTGGTCAAGGCCGGTGTCGGCATGTCGTTGATGCGCGAGGAGCTCGCGCAGGAAGCGCTCGACCAGGGCGATGTCATCGAGTGGGGCAACGTCAGGAAGATTGCACCGCTCAATTTCATCTACCCCGCCGAGCGCGATGGCGATGTGCTGGTATCGGTGCTGCTCGAGATCGTGCGCGAGGTATGGGGCCTGCCCGCCTGAGGGCTCAGGCCGCGGCAGACGGGATCAGCGCCTTGCCAAGCTCGGCAAAGCTGTTGGCACGCGTCATCGGGTCGAAATTCACCTTGAGCAGGCGCGCGATGTCGGCCGCCGAGAAGATACCGCGTACCTTCGGCTCGTTGTGGTCGATCGTCGTCACCAGCACGTGCTGGAAGCCGTAGTGGCGCAGGGTGGCGACCAGATCGCCTATCGTGGCGTTGAGCACGTCGTTGAGCTTGAAGGCATAGAGCATGTCGTGCTCGTGCATGATGTCCTCCACGCGCACCTCCTCACGCTTGACCCGGTTGGCCTCCATGAACTCGATCGCACGTTCGCCAAGAATGTCGTTGGCAGTGACGATGCCGTGCAACAGGCCATCGCTGTCCGCCACCAGCAGCATACGCACGCCCACCGTTTTCATCTTGCCCAGTGCGTGCTCGATCGGCGTGTCGGCCGATGCGGTAAACGCCGGAGTGTGGCGGAAGTCGGTCATGACGGCGATCGCGGGGTGCTCGAGTGTCAGGTTGGTGTAGCCGCGGTCGGGGCTGACGCAGGTCGAGCTCGGGTCGACCCGGGCAAAGGGGAGTGTCTTGTGTGGTCTTTGCATGATTTCCCTCCTGAACAAGGCGCGAAGCAATCCAGCGAATTTCAGTTTAGGAAATTGCGCGGCCTCATGCCGGTTTCGCGCACGGCAAAAAAAGGAAGGGCCTTGCGGCCCTTTGAATTGTCTTGCTGAGGGGTGAATCGTGCAGTGCCTGCGCCACGGCCAGCTGCCACGTCATCGCGACGCGGCTGCCGGCTGGGGCGCCGGCGCTTATTCGTTGTCGCGGTTCGGCGCCAGCACCGTGCGGTTGCCGTTGGACTCCATCGGTGACACCAGCCCGGCGGCTTCCATCTGTTCGATCAGGCGCGCGGCACGGTTGTAGCCGATGCGCAGATGACGTTGCACGGCCGAGATCGAGGCGCGGCGGGTCTTGATGACGATGGCCACGGCCTCGTCGTAGAGCGGGTCGGCCTCGCCATCGCTGCTGCCTTCACCGCCCGCGCCGCCGGCGGCATCACCGCCACCGAGCATGGCCTCGCCGGTGAGGATGCCCTCGACGTAGTTTGGCTCGCCGGTCTGCTTCAGGTATTCGACCACCTTGTGCACTTCCTCGTCGGCGCAGAAGGCGCCGTGGACGCGCTGCGGGTAGCCCGTGCCCGGCGGCAGGAACAGCATGTCGCCCTGGCCCAGCAGCGATTCGGCGCCCATCTGGTCGAGAATCGTGCGCGAATCGACCTTGGACGACACCTGGAAGGCCATGCGCGTGGGGATGTTGGCCTTGATCAGGCCGGTGATCACGTCCACCGATGGGCGCTGGGTCGCCAGCACCAGGTGGATGCCGGCTGCACGCGCTTTCTGCGCCAGGCGGGCGATCAGCTCCTCGATCTTCTTGCCGGCCACCATCATCAGGTCGGCGAATTCATCGACGACGACGACGATGAAGGGCAGGCATTCGAGTGGCTCCGGGTCGTCCGGGGTCAGGCTGAACGGGTTGGTGATCTTCTTGCCGGCTTTCTCGGCGTCCTTGAGCTTCTGGTTGTAGCCGGCGATGTTGCGCACACCCATGGCCGACATCAGCCGGTAGCGCTTTTCCATCTCGGCCACGCACCAGTTGAGTGCGTTGGCGGCGAGCTTCATGTCGGTGACGACCGGCGCCAGCAGGTGCGGGATGCCTTCGTAGATCGACAGTTCCAGCATCTTCGGGTCGACCATGATGAAGCGCACGTCCTGCGGTGCGGCCTTGTACAGCATCGACAGGATCATCGTGTTCACGCCGACCGACTTGCCCGAGCCCGTGGTGCCGGCCACCAGCAGGTGCGGCATCTTGCCCAGGTCGGCCACCACCGGTTTGCCGGCGATGTCCTTGCCCAGCGCCACGCACAGGTGGGAGTGCATCTGCGCATAGGCCTCGGACGAGAGGATCTCGGACAGCCGCACCATCTGGCGTTTCGGGTTTGGCAGCTCGAGGCCCATATAGGTCTTGCCCGGGATCGTTTCGACCACGCGGATGCTGACCAGGCTCAGCGCGCGCGCCAGATCCTTCATCAGGTTGACGATCTGTGCGCCCTTCACGCCGATGGCGGGCTCGATTTCGTAACGCGTGATCACCGGGCCGGGGTAGGCGGCCACGACCTTGACCTCGACGCCGAAGTCGGCGAGCTTGCGCTCGATCAGCCGCGAGGTGTATTCGAGCGTCTCGTGCGACACCGTCTCCTGCAGCGGCGGCGGCGGTGCCAGCAGGGCCAGCGGCGGCAGCTCGCCCGAGGCCGTCGGCACGGGCAGGTCGTCGAACAGCACAGGCTGGATTTCTTTCTGCTTTTCTTCCTCGCGCGCCTTCTCGACCTTCTTGGCGACAGGCACTTCGAGCATCTGCGGCTCGATGTGGATAGGCGGGGCCTCTTCCTGCTTCTTCTTCTCGACCTTGACCTTCTCCTGCCGCTCGACCTTGGCAACGGCGCCGATCTTGCGGTCCTGCCATGCCTCGATGGTGTTGACCACCCAGAAATAGCCGTCCTCGATGGCGCCACCGAGTTTTTCCATCACGGTGAGCCAGGACATGCCGGAGAACAGCGAGAAACCGATGGCCATCAGCGTCAGCATCACCAGTGTGGCGCCGGTAAAGCCGAACACATGGTGCAGGTGCCCGCCCACGACGGCGCCAAGCAGGCCGCCTGGCGCCATCGGCAGCGCGGCCTTGAGGCTGTGCATGCGCAATGCCTCGATGCCGCTCGACGCCACCAGCATCATCAGGAAGCCGACCAGCCCGATCACCAGCACCGGCCGCGAGGCGGTCATGACGCGATCGATGCGCTTGTACCCCCACCAGATGGCGGATACGCAGAATGCCACCCACCACCAGGCAGACATGCCGAACAGGTAGAGCAGCATGTCGGCCACCCAGGCGCCGACCTCGCCGCCACGGTTCTGCAGCTGTGCGCGGGTGGCGCTGTGCGACCAGCCGGGGTCGGTTGGCTGATAGGACAGCAGGATCAGCACCAGATAGATCGCCGCGACCACACCCAACAACCACCAGGACTCTCGCAACAGGCTGGCCACCTGAGGTGGCAGCGGCGAGCGGGCGGAATTGGGTACGGCTTGGCGCTTGGGCGCTTTATTGAAGAAATTTTTCAGGAAATTCATATAGCTACTGCGATAAGTTTAAGCGCTTTATTAGCTGCATTATAAACGCATAACGGCGGCTTATCGCAAATCTGTAGGCCCGATCCGCTGCATGGCCGCGGAGGCCGCATCCAGGCTGGTTGTGAGGGGGGCGCGGGGGCTTGGGCGTGAATTGCCGCGAGGAAACGGGAGGGCGGGGCGTGCCTATTCCAGGTATTTGGCCTGCCATTGCTGGTACAGGCCGTAGACATGATCGCTGTAACTCTGCTTATCGGCAAACTGGGCTGGGTCGATCGCGTCGAACACGTGATAGTTGGCGCGGTTGTTGCGGGTCGTCATGAAGTGGTGGAGCTTGTCGAGCAGCGTGAATGGCGGCTGCCATTCGAAATCCTCCTGCGCCTCATAGTGGATGAACACGGGCAGGATCGGCACGCCCGAGCGCAGGCTCGCTTCAAACGCGCCATAGCGGAACATCTTGAACAGCCGCCGGCCCTTGCAGCCGCCCTCCGGGTAGAGGCAGATGTTCTTGCCCGCCGCGAGGCCATCGACAATGGCCTGCAGCGCGGCCTGGCGCGACTCCGCCGACTCGCGCTGCACGAACAGCGTGCCGGCGGCGACCGCGATACGGCCGACGAACCACCAGTCGGCCACCTCGGCCTTGGCCAGCGAGACAACCGGAAACAACGCCGGCACCCCGACGTCTTCGAGCGCGGACGGGTGATTGGCGATCAGGATGTACTGGCGCGGCAGCGGCAGGCGATTGTGCTGGTGCAGCCGCAGGTCGACATTCAGCGCCTTGACGAAGGTACGGCACCAGGCATGAAACAGCGGCGGGTAGATGCGTCGGGCCAGGCTGCGCGGCAACAGGGCCAGGACGATCATCAGCAGCGTGTGCAGGGTCAGGTCCACCCAGCCTGCCAGCATGCGCAGCCAGTGTGCGGCGGTCAGCAGCATGCCGCACCTCCATGGCGAGGGGGTGAGGTCAGCGCACGGCTGGGCGGGTGGCGGTCATCGAGGTGTCGTCCCATATGCCACCAATATAGGTGATGGGGGAGATACGTGCAGACGTATGCGCATCATTGCTTGTCGAGCAGGGTGCCCGATCCACAAGAGGCATGGCCCGTGCAGCCGCAGCCGGCCTGGCCCGTGGCGATAGCCCTGGGGCCGGCCGTCAGCCGACGTAGCCGATCAGCTTGGTTTCGATCAGGCGCGGATTCTCGCCGTTGGCGATGGCGATCAGACCGTCAATGAGCATTTCCTTGAGTGCGACCTGGTTTTCGATATGGGTCTTGAGCTTGTTGGCGATCGGCAGGAACAGCAGGTTGGCCGAGCCCACGCCGTAAATGGTGGCGACAAAGGCAACGGCGATACCCGAGCCAAGCTTGCCCGGGTCGGACAGGTTCTCCATCACGTGGATCAGCCCCATCACCGCGCCCAGGATGCCGACAGTCGGCGCGTAGCCGCCCGCCGCTTCCCATATCTTGGCCGAGCGGCGCATGTGCTCTTCATAGGTGGAGACATCCAGCTCCATCGCATGGCGCAAGGCCTCTGGCTCGGCGCCGTCGACCAGCATCTGTAGCGCCTTGCGGATGAATGGGTCCTTCTGTGAGCCGATGTAGGCCTCCAGCGCCAGCAGGCCGCCCTTGCGGCTTGCCTGGCTCCATTCGATCACGGTCTTGATCAACTTGCGCGGGTCGTAATCGGGGGGGGAAAACACCCAGCGCCCCAGCCTGACGCCCTCCATGAACACGCGTGGCGAACTCTGCAGCATCACCGCACCGACCGTGCCGCCGAGGACGATCAGGAAGGCGGTCAGTTGCAACAGCGAGGCGATGTGCCCGCCCTCCAGCGCCTGGCCGCCCAGAATGGCGCCGATGGCGACGACAATGCCGATCACACTGATTTTGTCTAGATTTTGCATGCCTTGGGGCGGTCGTTGTTGTTGGTTCGCGCCGCGCTATGGCGACGTTCGTATTATTCTTGGGCGGGCTCGGGCACCACGCCTATCGGTCATTCTAGCAGGCTGGCATCACTCCGCGACGAGCGCGCCGTGTAGCTCAGGCTGCCTTACGCCGCTTGCGGCCCGGGTTGGCGGGCAACCAGTCGCTGAGGTTGCCGCGCAGGCGCGCGACGGCCTGGCTGTGCAGCTGGCAGACGCGTGACTCGGTCACGCCGAGCACTTCACCGATTTCCTTGAGGTTCAGCTCCTGCTCGTAATAGAGCGCCATGACCATCTTCTCGCGGTCCGGCAGCGCCGCGACACCGGCGGCGAGATGCTTGCGGAAGTCCATGTCATCGAGGCTATCGAGCGGGTTGCTGTGGTGATCGGCGGCAAAGTGATCGAGCTGATCATGCTCGCCGTCTTCGTCGTAATCCTCGTAATAGATGAGCTGATAACCGCGGGTGTCGCCAAGCATCTGCTGATAATCCGCGAGTGGCAGCTGCAGGCTGTTGGCGATCTCCTGCTCGCTGGGCGGGCGGCCCAGCGTCTGTTCGAGCCGCTGGATCGTCGCCTCGATGGTGCGCAGGTTCTTGCGCGTGCTGCGCGGCATCCAGTCGGCATCGCGCAGCTCGTCCAGCATGGCGCCGCGGATGCGCTGTGAGGCATAGGTCTCGAACTGCGCACCCTGCGTCGGGTCGAAATTATGCGCGGCTTCCATCAGGCCGATGAGCCCGACCTGGATCAGGTCGTCGACCTCGACGCTGGCCGGCACGCGCGTCATGAAGTGATAGGCGATGCGCTTGACCAGTGGGCCAAACTGGCGGATGCGGTCTTCCGGTGTCACACCCAGGTCTGGTTTGTACATGGTGGCGTACCTAATGATTCAGACCTTCCGCCAGCGCACGGCTGCTCTGGATGAGCCGGTGCAGGAAGCCGACGGTGGCATAGCGCTCGTCGTCGGGTGGGGGCCATTTCTCGATGCTGCGCGCGAGTTGCTCGAACGCCTGGCTCGCGTCGGCAGCGGGAAAGGCGGTGACGACCGGCTGGCCGAGGCGGCTGGCCTGCGCGAGCTTGTCGTCCTCGGGCACGTAGCCGATCAGCTTGGGCTCGACGTCGATGAAGCGCTGGGAGACTTCTGTCAGCCGCTCGAACACGGCTTTTGCTTCGGCAAGGCTGTCGACCCGGTTGACCAGTACGCGGAACTGGCGCTGCCCGTATTCGCGGTTGAGCAGCTTCATCATTGCGTAGGCATCGGTCAGCGATTCGGCGCGATTGCTGACGACGATCACGCTGACCGCGCTGGCCAGGTTGAAGCTCGGCACGCGGTTGCCTTCCGCCGCCAGCGCGTCGATGAGAATTACGTCGGTGGACGAGGTCAGCTGGCTGAACTCGAAGGCGAGCCGGTCTTCTTCGAAGGCGGACAGCCTGGCGAGCTGCGCCGTGCTGGCCGATACCTGCATCAGTTCGATGCCGCTGGGGCCGGTGTAGAGCAGGCTTTCCAGCGGTAGCCGGTCAAGCAGCACCTGCTCGAGGTCCATCGGGGCCGCCAGGCCCAGCCGGCTGGCGATGTTGCCGCTACGCCGGTGTTCGTCGAGGATCAGCACGCGTTTGCCGGACAGCGACATCGCCACGGCCAGGTTGAGGATCGTGCTGCTCGCGCCGGTGCCGCCCCGGCCGCCGTTGAAGCAGATCGAGCGTGGCGCAGCCTTGGATACCAGCCTGCGTAGTCCTGCAGCCTGATCGCTGTGCCACTCAGCCATTCAGGCCCCCTGCGAGCGCATCCGGCTTGCCGCCGGCGCGCGCGGCGGCAAATACCGGGAATTCGTCCGGCCTCAGCACATAGGCCGAGGGATCCTGCGTGATGCGCAGGGCACGGTCGAGCAGGTAGAGCGGGTTGGCGAGGTGAAGATCCTCGGGCACGCGTTGGCCGTTGGTGACGAAATGCAGCATGAGCTTGTGACGGATGATCACGTCGAGACTATCGCCCAGCGCCATGGCTTCGTCGAGCTTGGTCAGGATGCAGCCGGACAGGCCATCCGCCGAGTAGCAACGCACCACGTCATCGAGCGTGGTGCCTTGGGCGTTGGCCGACAGCAGCAGGATGCGGCGCACTTGGCTGCCTTGCCCCGCCAGCATGGCGATCTGCTCGGTCAGGCGCTTGTCGCGCTGGCTCATGCCCACGGTATCGATCAGCACCATGAAGCGGTTGCCGAGGTCGGACAGCGTCAATTGCAGGTCGGCTTCATCCTTCACCGAATACACGGGCACGCCGAGTATCTTGCCGTAGATGCGCAACTGGTCGTGCGCGCCGATCCGGTAGCTGTCGGTGGTGATCAGCGCCACCTTACTGGCACCGTGCTTGAGTGTACAACGTGCGGCGAGCTTGGCGACTGTGGTGGTTTTGCCCACACCCGTCGGCCCCACCAGCGCGTAAACGCCGCCGCGTTCGATCAGGTCTTCGCCGGCCGAGATCACGGGCAGGTTGCGCTGCAGCGCGGCGCGCACCCATTTCATGCCAGTGTCGGCGTCGTAATCGGCGGGTAGATGTTCCAGCAGCTGGCGGCACAGGGCCGGGCTGAAACCGAAGGAGAGCAGGCGGCGGAAGATCTCGAGCTTGTCCGGCGCATGCTTCTGCATGTCGCTCCAGGCGAATCCGGCGAGCTGGCCTTCCATCATGCTGCGCAGCAGCTTGAGCTCGTCGACGATCGCCTTCATCTGCTCCGGCCCCACATCGGCGCTCGCGGCCGTTGCAGATGGGCGGGCTGGCGGCTCGTTGTCGACGACATAGCGTGCTGCCGGCTTGGCTGGCGCCGCCTCGGGCGCCTGGGCCGGCGGCGTCTCCGGCGTCAGGCGCGGCGGGTTGAATGGCTTGGCCTCGACGACCCGTGCCGGCTCGCGCGTCGGCTCGATGCGCGGGGCGGGGCGCTGGCTGGAAATGGCCGCAACAAACGCGTCGGTGTCGTTCGGGTCGTCTTCCGGCAGGGCGTAGGTGTTCTCCACCTGGCGGCCACGCGGGGCCGCCGCCGGGGTTTGCACGACCGGGCGGTTGCGGGCAGCCGGATTGGGGGCAGAGGTCAGCGTGGCGACATCGGCATCGGATACCGCCATGATCTCGACGCCCCCGCCAGCGATCTGGCGGTTGGACAGGATCAGGGCGTCAGGCCCCAATGCATCGCGCACCTGGCGCAGCGCATCTCGGGTACTGGTGCCGTAGAATTTCTTGACGATCATTATCAGCCTTGGTGGGCGTGGGGTCGTGGCGCCGGCAGGTGATTCCAGGCTGCACCCAGGCGGGTGCCGGGCCGTCTGTCACGGTTACTGGCTCCTCCCGCCAATCACCGCCACGACTCTTATATTCTTAGTATCGGGTATCTCGCTATGTGAGACAACCTTGAGTTGCGGCACGCTGCGCTTCAAGAAGCGCGACAGGAGCGGCCTCAGCGGCGGCGGCACCATCAGTACCGACACCTGTCCCTGTTGTTCGCGCTGATCAGCCACCTGCGCTGCCTGTTGCAGCAGGGCCTCGGCGAGGCCGGGTTCAAGCCCGCCGCCAGCGCCGCCCTTGGCCTGGACGGCCGAGAGCAGGATGTTTTCCAGTTGCGGGTCGAGCGCGATCAGCTCGAGTTCCTGCGCGTCGCCAAAAAGCTGGTGGATGATAGCACGGCCGAGCGCGACCCTGACGAGGCTGGTCAGCTCGTCGACATCCTGGGTGCGGCTGTAGTTGTCGCCCAGTGTTTCGAGGATGGTGCGCATGTCGCGGATGTGCATGCCGTCGTCGAGCATGCTCTGCAGCACCTTCTGCAACGTGCCGAGCGGGATGATCTTGGGGACCAGCTCTTCGACCAGCTTTGGCGACTCCTTGCCGATATGATCGAGCAGCGCCTGCACTTCCTCGCGCCCCAGCAGCTCGGAGGCGTGCTGATTGAGGATGTTCGACAGGTGGGTGGCAACTACGGTGCTGGCGTCGACAACCGTATAACCCAGCGCCTGCGCCTGTTCGCGGGTGGCGCCGTCGATCCATACCGCGGGCAGGCCGAAGGCCGGGTCTTTGGTCGGGGTGCCGGCAATTTCGCCCATCACACGGCCCGGGTTGATCGCCAGATACATGCCGGCATAGGCATCGCCGGTGCCCACGTCGACGCCCTTCAGCGTGATGCGGTAGGTATTCGGCTTGAGTTCGAGATTGTCGCGGATGTGCACGGGCGGCACGAGAAAGCCCATCTCCTGCGCGATCTTCTTGCGTATGCCGCGAATCCGCCGCAGCAGCTCGCCATCCTGGTTGCGGTCGACTAGCGGGATCAGCCGGTAGCCGACTTCGAGCCCGATCAGGTCGACCGGCGCGACGTCCGCCCAGCCCACTTCCTGTAATTCGGGTTGTGCCGGGGCGGGCGGTGGCGCGGCCTCGGGCGGTGCTTCGAGTGCCCGTTTCTCGCGCTGTTCCAGCATATAGGCCAGGCCGGCCATGCTGCCCGCCATCAGAATGAACGGGATGTGGGGCATGCCCGGAATGACGCCGAGCAGGCCGAGCACCGAGGCGGTGATATAGAGCACCTGCACGCGCTGGAACAGTTGCCCGATCAGTTGCTGCGACAGGTCTTCACCCGTGCCGACGCGGCTCACCACCACGCCGGCGGCGGTGGAGATGATCAGTGCCGGGATCTGCGCCACCAGACCGTCGCCGATGGTCAGCAGCGTGTACTTGCTGGCCGCCGAAGCAAACGCCAGGTCGTGCTGCAACATGCCGACGAGCAGGCCGCCGACGACGTTGATGGTCATGATCAGGATGCCCGCCACGGCGTCGCCGCGCACGAATTTGCTGGCACCGTCCATCGAGCCGAAGAACTCGGCTTCCTGGGTGATGTTCGAGCGGCGGCGGCGTGCATCTTCCTCGCCGATCAGGCCGGCGTTGAGGTCGGCGTCGATCGCCATCTGCTTGCCAGGCATCGCATCCAGGGTGAAGCGGGCGCTGACTTCCGCGATACGGCCCGCACCCTTGGTGATCACCACAAAGTTGATGATGGTGAGGATCACGAACACGATGATGCCGATCGTGAAGTTGCCGGCGATCAGGAAGTGGCCGAACGCATCGATCACCTTGCCCGCGGCATTCTCGCCGGTATGACCATTGGCCAGGATGACACGCGTCGAGGCGACGTTGAGCGACAGCCGCAGCAGCGTCGTCACCAGCAGCACGGTCGGGAAGGCCGAGAACTGCAGCGGCTGGGTTGTATACAGGCTGACCATCAGGACGATGATCGACAGCGCGATATTGAAGGTGAACAGCAGGTCGAGCAGAAACGTCGGCAACGGCAGGATCAGCATCGCCAGGATGAGCAGGATCAGGATCGGCCCTGCCAGGCGATTGAGGTTGACTCCACCAAGGAAAGGGAGCGTGGATTGAGGCGCTTCCATCTGATTTCTAGGTAAAAAATTCCGCTAAGTATAACGTGCCGATGCTCGCCACGGGGCGGCCGTAGCGCAATCGCTTTCTGTTTGTCTGAGGCGCGGTTAAAATCGCCTCGATGAATGTCGATGAGCGCCACAACAGCTTCCAACAAGCTCATGCGGCACAAGGGGGATTGATTTGAATATTCTCGTCAGCAACGACGACGGCTACTTTGCACCGGGGCTGGCTTGCCTTGCCGGCGCGCTGTCGCAGGTCGCCGAGGTCACCGTGGTGGCACCCGAGCGCGACCGCAGCGGCGCCAGCAATTCGCTCACGCTCGATCGGCCGCTGATGCTGCGGCGCGCGGCAAATGGCTTTTACTTCGTCAACGGCACACCGACCGACTGCGTGCACCTCGCGGTGACCGGCATGATGCCGGACCAGCCGGACCTCGTCGTCTCCGGCATCAACTACGGCGCCAACATGGGCGACGACACCATCTATTCCGGTACCGTCGCGGCGGCAACCGAGGGCTTCCAGCTTGGTGTGCCGGCGATTGCCGTGTCGCTTACGAGCAAATCGGCACGCTATTTCGAGACCGCGGCAAGGGTGACGGTCGAACTCGTGCAGCGCCTGGCGCGCAAGCCTTTTGACAAGCCGGTGCTGCTCAACGTCAACGTGCCGGATATCGCCTATGAAGACCTCAAGGGCGTCGAGATCACCCGCCTTGGCCGTCGGCACAAGGCCGAGGGCATGATCAAGACCACCAATCCACGGGGCGAGACGATGTACTGGATCGGTGCCGCCGGTGGGGCCGCCGATGCAGGGCCCGGTACCGATTTCCACGCAGTGGCCAATAATCGCGTCTCGGTGACCCCGCTTCAGATCGACCTGACGGCCTATGGGCAGTCTGACCTTGTCCAATCCTGGCTGGCGTCATGAAGAGCAGCGATCATCGCGGTATCGGCATGACCTCGCAGCGCACGCGCAGCCGCATGGTCGACCGCCTGCGTGCGGACGGCGTGCGTGATGAGGTCGTGCTTGGCGTGATGGCCGATATCCCGCGCCACATCTTCGTCGATGAAGCGCTCGCACACCGCGCCTACGAGAACGTGTCGCTGCCGCTCGGTTTCGGCCAGACGATTTCGCAGCCCTATATCGTGGCCCGCATGACCGAGCTGGTGCGCAACGGCAGCCCGCTCGAACGCGTGCTCGAGGTCGGCACCGGCTGCGCCTACCAGACGTCGATCCTGTCCAAGGTGGCGCGCGAGGTATACTCGATCGAACGGCTTGCCTCGTTGCTCGACAAGGCGCGCCAGCATTTGCGGGAACTGCGCATTCTCAATGTGCGTCTCAAGCATGGGGACGGGCACCAGGGCATCCCCGAGGCGGCGCCGTTCGACGCCATCCTCATCACCGCCGCCGCAAGCCACGTGCCAACGGCGCTGTTGAGCCAACTGAAGATCGGAGGACGTATGGTTTTGCCGCTCGGAACCCATGAGCAGCATCTCTACCTGATCGAGCGAACAGACCAGGGATTCACCGAGACAAAATTAGAAGCCGTTAAATTTGTGCCGCTGTTGGCCGGCCTGGCTTGACGCGCACCATTTTGTTGCCCTATCGTATTCCCGAACGCTACCAAATTGCTGTTTAACGAGAACAATTCTCGCCGGACCGAGGTTCGGCCCACTCGTAAAGGAGGCGCACTCCGGCCATGCGGCCGAGATAGTTGGGCAGTTATCGCGATCGTCTCGATCCTGCTGAGTGCATGCGGCTCCACCCCACAGACGCGTGCACCCGTCGTTGATCGTACCCAATCTCAGCAAACAAAACCCCAGCCCCCTCGTAAGGCCCAAGCGCCCGCGCCGGACAACGATCCCGACACACGGCCGCCAAGCTACACGGTGAAGAAGGGCGATACGCTTTACAGCATTGCGCTCGAATATGGTTTCGACTATCGCGAGCTGGCACAGTGGAACAAGCTGGAAGACCCGAACCGTATTCTGGTCGACCAGGTGTTGCGGCTGACCCAGCCCGAGGGCGAATCCGGTGTCGTGGTGACACCGTTGGCCTCGTCGGAGACGACCGCCAAGCCGGCAGAGCCGGCAGCCAAGGCTGTGGCACCTCTGGCCCTGAAAGACGGGCCCAAACTGATCAAGCAATCTTATTCGGACAAGGCACTCGCCGCCGTCGAACAATTGGCGATCGAGTCGGCCAAGGTCAAGGCGCCGCCCGTGGCGGTATTGGCTAAAGCCGCGGCAAAACCGACCGATAAAACGGATGTCAAAGCAACTGGCGATGCTCGCGTTGCTGGCGCCAAGGCAGGTGCAGCACCCGCCGACAAGGGCGAGCAGAAGCCGGATGCCAAGGCTGACGCCAAGCAGGACAGCACCAAAGCTGCTGCGGGCGTCGAGTCGAACGATGACGTCGACAGCTGGCAATGGCCCGTCGTCGGCAAGCTGATCGGCGGGTTTGCCGCGAGTGGCAAGGGTATCGATATAGGTGGCAAGCGCGGGCAGCCGGTGCTCGCAGCGGCCGCAGGCAAGGTGGTTTACAGTGGCACGGGGTTGCGCGGGTACGGCAGGTTACTGATCGTAAAACACAATAAAACATACCTGACCGCGTATGCCCATAATCAACAATTGCTGGTCAAGGAAGGGGAGGTTGTCAACAAGGGAGACAAGATCGCGGAGATGGGGGACAGTGACACCGACCAGGTGAAACTGCATTTCGAGATTCGCCGGTTCGGTAAACCGGTGGACCCGTTAAAGTATTTACCGGCTGAAAAATCATGAGTACAAAAATGACCATCGAAGAGGAAGACATCGTCGAGGACGAGGAGTTACTCGAGGCAGAACTCGAGGAGGAGAATGAGTCGGAGGAAGCTCAGGAAGAACAAGAAGCCGCCCCGGTTGAAGTACTCAGTGACGTAACCCAGATTTACCTCAACGACATCGGCCACAATGCACTGCTCACGCAAGAGCAGGAACGCATGCTGGCGCGCCGCGTCGTCGCCGGAGATTTCGAGGCGCGGCAGAAGATGATCGAGCACAACCTGCGGCTGGTGGTGAACATCGCCAAGCACTACATCAATCGCGGCATGGCGCTTCTCGACCTGATCGAGGAGGGCAATATCGGCTTGATGCACGCGCTGGAGAAGTTCGACCCTGAACGCGGTTTCCGTTTCTCGACCTACGCCACCTGGTGGATACGCCAGAGCATCGAGCGCGCGATCATGAATCAGTCGCGGACCATCCGTTTGCCGGTGCATGTGATCAAGGAGCTCAATGTCTATCTGCGTGCGCAGCGCCACCTCGAGTCGCAGATGGGGCGCGAGCCGACGGTCGAAGACATCGCCCACCTGCTGGGCAAGGCGGTCGACGACGTGCGCCGGGTGCTCAACCTGAACGAACGCATGGCGTCGCTCGATGCGCCGCTCGATATCGACCCGATGCTGTCGATCGGCGAATCGATCCCGGACGAGCAGCGCGAAGGGCCGGAACAGGTGTTCCACAACGCGGAAGTGGAGCGCTATGTGCAGGAATGGCTGGGTCAGCTCAACGACAAGCAGCGCATGGTCATCGAGCGTCGCTACGGGCTCAATGGCTACGACGTCTGTACGCTCGAGGACCTGGCCGAAAGCCTGGGCCTGACACGCGAGCGCGTGCGTCAGATCCAGATCGAGGCGCTGGAAGGACTAAGACGGCTGCTCAGACGCCGCGGCGTGACCAAGGAATACCTGCTGTAATTACGGCACGCTATCCCGATTTGAACAGCCCGGTCGATCCCGGGCTGTTTTGTTTTCGGCCTGCCGGTCAGCGTGCGGTCACGGCCTGAAGCGCCGCACGAGCGCGCGCAAGGGCTTGGCGTCGGCATCATTTCCGCCGTAGCGTAATTGCATGTACAGGTCTGCGATGGCGGTGATCTCGGTGGCATGTTGTGGCAGCAGCGCCGCAGCACGGCGCGCAAAATCGCGCGGCCCCTCGTGAGGATGGCGGCTGGCGCCGTGCCGCGCGAGCCGGGCGCAGAATGTGAGCCATGCGGCCTGCACTGGGTCGGCCCTGAGCGGCCGTCCGCGCCACCACAGCCAGACGAGGACCGGCGCCGACGCAAGCAAGCCGCCGACGAGCAAGGCTGCGAGCATCTGGCTCGAAACGAAATCCTCGATGCCGATCGAGCGCAGGAAGTTGCGCTGGCGCTGCGTGTCGTAGCCGATTACCCACTGATTCCAGTGGTTGAGGAGGTTATCGACACCGAAACGCAGGCGGCGCAAAAACTCGGGCTGAGTGCGCAATGAGAACGGCAGTGCCTCGGCTTCGGGCAGGGCTGCCGCCAGGTTCCTTTCGACACGCTCACGCGCCACCGCGGCCGTGGGGTCGACGCGCACCCAGCCTGCGCCATCGAACCAGACCTCGGTCCAGGCATGGGCATCGCTCTGGCGGACGATCAGGTAGTTGCCGAGCGGGTTGAATTCCCCTCCCTGGTAGCCGGTGACGACCCGCGCTGGAATACCCATGGCGCGTGCGAGGAATACCATGGCGCTGGCGTAATGCTCACAGAAGCCGCGCCGCGTGGCGAACAGGAAGTCGTCCACACTGTTGCGCCCGAGCCTGGGCGGCTCCAGCGTGTAGTAGAACTGCTGCTGATTGAACATTTTCAGCACGGCCTCGACCGCGGCCTGGGGTGTGGCGGCACGTGTGCGGATATCCCTTGCCAGCGCCACGCTGCGCGGGTTGTAGCCGGAGGGCAACGCCAGTGCCGCCTGCAGCGCACCGGGGTGCGTCGGCAGCAGGTAGTGCGTCATCGAGCTGACATCGTAGCGTTTTAGCTCGTTGACCGGATTGTTGGACAATAGCTGGTAGTCGGAAGACAGGCGCGCATCGGGCGGGATGCGCACCGGCACATCGAGCGCAAACAGCCAGTTGCGCCGATGCGGTTCGAGCGTCACCGTGTAATCGACCGAATCGCCCTTGACCCAAGCCGGTACGGGGCTGCCAGCCGTCGCCAGCGGGTCGGCACGCCAGGTCTGGCCGTCGAAGTGCCATAGCACCGGCCCGCGCCAGTAAAGCTGGTTCTGTGCCGGGCGCTTGCCGGCAAACCTGACGCGGAACGCCGTCTCGGCCGATTGCGACAACTCGGCGATGGTGCCCGGCGACATGTCGTCGGAAAGGCCCGTGCGTGCGCCGCCGCGCTCTTCCGGCAGGCGCCACAGCGGCCCCTGGATACGGGGGAACAGCACGAACAGCAGGGCCATCACCGGCAAGGCCTGCAGCAACATCAGCCCGGTAGCCTTGAGGCGCTGCCGCGCGCCTGACGGCGAGCCGAACAGCCCGAGCAGCGTGGCCGTGACGGCAAGCAGCTGCAATGCCATCGATAATGCCGCCCACGGCCCCTGGCCGAAGAGGAGCTGGGTGATGATCAGAAAATAGTCGAGCAGGATAACGAGCACCGCCGAGCGCTGGTGTTCCGTTTCCAGCAGCTTGAGGCCGACCAGCAGGCTGAACAGCCCCACGCCAGCGAAGCGGCCGAGCAGCGTGCCCTGCGTCGCCAGCACGGCAGCAGCGGCGAGCAGGGTAAGCGGTGCCAGCAGCCACTTCGATGGCAGTGTACCGCCGCTCAATGCGATCTGGGTACGCCACAGCAGCAGGGTGGCCAGAGCCAGGCTCATCCAGAGGTCGAGATGCAGTGCCAGCGGCGCGCCGCACAGGGCCGTGGCCGCAATCAGCCAGAAGGTGTCGATGCGCCCCAGGCGGGCCTCGGACGTAGCAGGCTGCTTTTTGCGCCAGAACATCAGGCGGATTTCTTGCCGAACAGGGCGAGCACCTGCAGGCATAACTGTTCATGCTGCGGGCCATGCGCTGGGGCCAGCTCGCTGCCCGGCAGGCGCAAGCCGTAGTCGAGCCCGGCCCGCTCCGCCTGCAGCACCCAGGCGGTCAGGCGCGAGAGCCGCTGTTCGACGCCGAAGTCGGGGGGCATGTCGTCCCAGCGGAGCCACAGCGAGCCCACCTCGCTGCCGATGAATTGCTTGGTCAGCAACGTGTCGCCGCGGGCGGCCGATTTCCAGGCGATGTGGCGCAGCGAGTCCCCTGGGCGATGCGGGCGCAGGCCGGCAAAGTCATCCTGGCCCGCTCCCCGATGCCGGCCTTGCCTGCCGTGGCCCGAGGCCGCCGGCAGGCCGACGTTTGCCTCGGGCTCGGGGTAGACCAGGCAGCGGGCATCAAAGTCGGCGTAGGACCACGCGTAGAACAGCCCGAGCGGATAGCGGTTGGAAATGGTCATGCGGCCCGGCAACAGGTAGCCGCGGGAGGTGGCAGGCCGCTCCATATAGGCCTCGGCGCTGCCTTGCGCCGGCACGTCGACCGCGACGGACGCCTCGCCGGGCAGGGTTAGTTGCACATTGCGGCGCGCGTGACGGTTGAGGTTGTCGAGCACGATTTCGAAGCGCGCGCGCTGGCCGGCAAAGACCGGCTGGCATTTGCCATGGCGCAGGCTCAGGCGGGACTGGTTGCGGTAGCAGTGGTACATCGACGCATGGCCGATACCGACGAGCCAGAAGGTCAGCACGTAGCCCAGGCTCAACTCGTAATTGAGCGAGCCCACGAGCAGGACCAGCAGCAAGACGGCGAAGCCCAGCCCCAGCCGCGACGGGACGATGAAAATCTGCCGATGGCCGAGCACGATCGGGCCCGCGCGTGGCCCGATAGGGCGGAACAGCCAGCGTTCGAACTGGCTGCGTGGCGCACTCAACCATGGGTTCATGTCCAGTGCCGCTCGCTCGCTGTCGCTGGGAAATGAGGTGCGGTTGTGCAGGCCGTCAAGGAATGGCCACCTCGCGCAGCAGGGCTGCGACATCGTCCTCGCTGCTCATCTGGCCGGCCGGCGTGATCAGGCGGTGGCCGGCGACACTCGGCATCACCGCCTGCACATCCTCGGGGAGCACCGCCTGGCGGCCATCGAGCAAGGCCCAGGCGCGCGCGGCGCTGAGCAGTGCCAGACCGGCGCGCGGGCTTAAGCCATTGACGAAGCGCGGGCTCTGCCGCGTATGGGCGAGCAGGGCCTGGACATAGTCGAGCAGCGCACCCGAGATGCGAACCGCACGGTTTTCCTGCTGCAGCTGGAGCAGGTCCGCAGGCGACATGCGTGGCGTCAACTCGCTGATCATCTGGCGCCGGTCGTCGCCGGCAAGCAGCGCGCGCTCCGCCGTGCGATCGGGGTAGCCTAAGGCGAGCCGCATCAGGAAACGGTCCAGCTGCGACTCGGGCAACGGGAAGGTGCCGATCTGCTGTTGCGGGTTCTGCGTCGCAATCACGAAGAAGGGATCGGGCAGCGTGTGGGTGGTGCCGTCCTGCGTCACCTGGCGCTCCTCCATGGCTTCGAGTAGCGCGCTCTGCGCCTTGGGCGTGGCGCGATTGATTTCATCGGCGAGAATCAGCTGTGCAAAGATTGGCCCCGGATGAAAGCGAAACATCTCGGCGCTGCGTTCGTAGATCGATACGCCGATGATGTCGGCGGGCAGCAGGTCGGATGTGAACTGGATGCGCTGGAACTGCAGCCCCAGCGTTTTTGCCAGCACGTGCGCCAGCGTCGTCTTGCCGACGCCGGGCAAATCCTCGATGAGCAGATGGCCGCCGGCGATCAGGCAGGCCATGGCAAGCCTGATCTGCCTGGTTTTGCCGAGAACGACCAGGTCAATTTGCTGGATGGCGGTGTGTAAAGGCGACATGTTTGTATGTTTATTGTTGTTGCTCGTCGTGAGACTGCCCGAATCGAGCGGTGTTCGGAGTAGAATGCGCTATCCCACCAAAGGCGGCTGTATTGCCTTATTCACCAATAATAATCCGTCGAGGCCCGGAAAATCTTGTTGAATTGGCTGATCAATAAATGGAGGGGCCAGGTGCTCACCGCTTTTGTCACGCACCCGGATTGTTTACTACACGATATGGGGGCGTATCACCCCGAATGTCCGCAACGCATTCAGGCGATCGAGGATCAACTGATCGCCAACGGACTGATGGACTTCCTGCAGCATGTCGAAGCGCCGCTGGTCACCTGCGAGCAGCTAGCCCGCGTGCACACACCGCGTTATATCGAGCAGATCGAGGCCAGCAGCCCGTCGCACGGCATCACCCACCTTGACCCGGATACCGCCATGGGGCCGCATACCCTGCTGGCGGCGCAGCGCGCGGCCGGTGCGGTAGTCAAGGCGGTTGATCTGGTGATGGAGGGTAGTTCGCCCAATGCCTTCTGCTGTGTGCGCCCGCCCGGTCACCATGCCGAGTCCAAAAAGGCGATGGGTTTCTGCTTCTTCAACAACCTTGCCGTCGGTGTCGCGCACGCGCTGATGCAGCACAAGCTGCAACGCGTAGTGGTGGTCGACTTCGACGTCCACCACGGCAACGGCACCGAGGAGATCTTCCACGACGACGCCCGCGTGCTGATGGTGTCGACGTTCCAGCATCCGTTCTATCCGTACTCCGGCGACCAGCCCATGGGCACCAATATGGTCAACGTACCGCTGCCGGCTGGCACGCGCAGCGAGAAATGGCGCGAAGCCGTGCAGGAAAGCTGGCTGCCCGCGATCGCATCGTTCCGCCCCGAGATGATCTTCATTTCGGCGGGCTTCGATGCCCACCTGGAGGACGACATGGCGTCGTTCGGGCTGGTGGAGGCCGACTATGCCTGGGTCACGACCGAATTGCGCAAGCTCGCGGAGGAGCACGCCCAGGGGCGCATCGTCTCGGTGCTCGAAGGGGGGTATGAGTTGTCGGCCCTGAGCCGCAGCGTGGTTGCCCATTTGCGGGCGCTGGCGGACCTTTGACGAACTGGCTGCCGCCTCGTGGCGGCAAGCTGCCTGCATAGAGCACGGCAGGCCGCGTGGTCGGCCTGGCAGTGGCTGCCACGAACGCAATCGTCGGCAAATTCGATGCCCGACTGGTCAAGCAGTCGGGCATCGTCATTTTCATCGAACGGGCAGGGCGCCCGCTTCGATCATTTGCTGCAGTCGAAGCGGTGATTCATGTTCAGCGCCGGCTCCGCCGAATCGGCCATACCGACGATTTTGGCCGGGACGCCTGCCACGGTGACGTGCGGCGGAACCGACTCCAGCACGACACTGCCGGCACCGATCTTGGCGCCGCGCCCGACCTCGATATTGCCGAGTATCTTGGCCCCGGCACCGATCAGTACGCCGGTACGGATCTTCGGGTGACGGTCGCCGCTTTCCTTGCCGGTGCCGCCCAGCGTTACATTGTGCAGGATCGATACATTGTCCTCGATCACCGCCGTCTCGCCGACGACGAAGCCATGCCCGTGGTCGAGCAGGATGCCGTGGCCGATGCTGGCTGCCGGGTGGATGTCGACCGAGAATGCCTCCGAAATGCGGTTCTGCAGGTAGAGCGCCAGCGTCTGCCGGCCGTGGCCCCACAGCCAGTGTGTGATGCGGTAGCTGGCGAGCGCATGAAAGCCCTTGTAGTAGAGCAGTGGCGTCGAATAGCTGGTGCAGGCCGGGTCACGTTCATAGGCCGCCTTGATGTCAGCCCGCACGGCGGCGCCGACCATCGGATCGGAATCGAGCGCCTCGGCGATCAGCTCCATCAGCGTGCGCGCATCCATGGTGCTGGTGGCGAGCTTGCTCGACAGGTGAAAGGCCAGCACATCCTCCAGCCGCTTGTGGCGCAGCACCGTCATGTGCAGGAAGCTCGCCAGGATGGGCTCGTCTTCGGCGGCGGCCTGCACTTCGGCGTGAATGGCGGTCCAGACTGGGTCTCGGTCGATCATGCGTTGATTCATTCTGTAGCGTCTCTTCAAAAGGCATTGTAGTCCGCCAGGCCATGGTTGGCGCGGACAGTGGCGTGACAGCGGGAAAAGGCCTGAGCTGAGGCGAACAGAATCAACATCGCTCGCCGGAGCGGCGAAGCGAACAGCAGGGAGCGAGGCGGGAGCGTACGGTGATCACGAGAGGGCAAAGGCCGCGCGGGCGGCCTTCCGGCACATAATAAACGGATGTAACGATATTACGCTGTGGGCTTGCTCGGAGCAATCGCCAGTGCCTCGCCTTCGAGCACGAGCTTGCCGGCGACATAGCAGTTGGTTTCGAGCGTCACGCGTTTGCGGTTAAGGTCGATGTCCTTCACGCTCACCCTGACCTGAACCGTGTCGCCGATCTTGACTGGTGCCTTGAACTTGGCCGACTGGCTCAGATAGATCGTGCCGGGGCCGGGCAGGCGGGTGCCGAGCACGGTCGAAATCAGGCTGGCGGTGAGCATGCCATGGGCGATGCGGGTGCCGAACGGAGTTTTTTCCGCATATTCCTGGTCGATGTGCACGGGATTGTTATCGCCGGTGACGCCAGCAAACAGGATGATGTCCGCGTCGGTGATGGTCTTGCCGTACTCGGCCACCTGGCCGACCGACATGTCTTCGATATAGATCGTCATGCGCTTGGGGTTCCGTGAATGTTGCACTGCACACATTGTCACGGCAGCGCCCCGAAAACGCAAACGCAGGAGCGTTTAAAACGCTTCAAATATGTGTTGCCGAAGAGACCGGCTTTGGTGTATAAATCAAACGCTTGTTTGACTTTTATCAAGGCCGTTTCGCCCATCCCATCAGATACTGCGCGAACCGGGCCCAGCATGACAGGCTACCCCTGTCGTGATAGGCTAGCCGGCCTCAGGTTTCAGATCGGCGCTGCCCCTAGAGTTGCTGTAAAGCCCCGTCCAGAGCGGCTTTCCGACCCATGCGGCGTCAAGTGTTCACGGCGGTTCAGCCGCCTCCGACCAAAGCAGGAGAATCATGAAAGCTCTAGTCGCTGTAAAACGCGTTGTCGATTACAACGTGAAGGTTCGCGTCAAGGCCGATGGTAGCGATGTGGATATCGCCAACGTCAAGATGTCGATGAACCCGTTTGACGAAATCGCCGTGGAAGAAGCCGTGCGCCTGAAGGAAGCCGGCAAGGTCACTGAAATCGTTGTCGTGTCGCTGGGTTCGGGTAAGTGCGAAGAGCAGATCCGCACCGCACTGGCCATGGGCGCCGATCGCGGCATCCTGGTCGAGACCGAGGCCGAGCTGCAGCCTCTGGCTGTGGCCAAGCTGCTGAAGGCCATCGTTGCCAAGGAACAGCCGCAACTGGTCATCCTCGGCAAGCAGGCGATCGATGACGACTCCAACCAGACCGGCCAGATGCTGGGCGCGCTGACTGGCATGCCTCAAGGCACCTTCGCATCGAAGGTCGAGCTGACTGCCGAAGCCGTCACCGTTACCCGCGAAGTCGACGGCGGCCTGGAAACCGTCAAGCTGCAACTGCCGGCCGTGGTCACCACTGACCTGCGCCTGAACGAGCCGCGCTACGTCAAGCTGCCGAACATCATGGCCGCCAAGAAGAAGCCGCTGGACAAGACGACCCCGGCCGATCTGGGCGTCGACATCACCCCGCGCCTGAAGACTCTGAAGGTCGCAGAGCCGCCGAAGCGTTCGGCTGGCGTGAAGGTGGGCTCGGTTGCCGAGCTGGTCGCTAAACTGAAGAATGAAGCGAAGGTGATCTAATGAGCATCCTGGTTATTGCAGAACACGATAACGCGTCCATCAAGTCCGGCACGCTGAACACCGTTGCCGCAGCGCAGAAGCTGGGCGGCGACATTCACGTCCTGGTTGTAGGTGCAGGTGTGGCTGGCGCCGCTGCTGCTGCCGCCAAGATTGCTGGCGTAGCAAAGGTGCTGGTTGCCGATGCTGCCCAGTATGCGCACGGTCTGGCCGAAAACGTCGCCGACCTGGTCGTTGGCCTGGCCAAGGGCTACAGCCACGTGCTGGCACCGGCCACCACCTCGGGCAAGAACTTCCTGCCGCGCGTTGCCGCGCTGCTCGACGTGGCTCAAGTTTCCGACATCATCAAGGTTGAATCGGCCGACACTTTCGTGCGCCCGATTTACGCCGGCAACGTGTTCGCGACCGTTCAGTCGTCCGACGCGATCAAGATCATCACCGTTCGTACCACTGCTTTCGATGCCGTTGCGGCCGAAGGCGGCTCCGCTGCGACTGAAAACGTCGCTGCCGGTGCAGACGCTGGCAAGTCGGCTTTCGTCGGCAACGAGCTGACCAAGTCCGACCGCCCGGAACTGACCGCAGCCAAGATCATCGTTTCCGGTGGCCGTGCGCTGGGTTCGGCTGAGCAGTTCAAGGCCGTAATCGAGCCGCTCGCCGACAAGATCGGTGCTGCAGTCGGTGCTTCGCGTGCCGCGGTTGACGCCGGCTACGCGCCGAACGACTACCAGGTCGGCCAGACCGGCAAGATCGTTGCGCCGCAACTGTACGTTGCCGTCGGTATCTCGGGTGCGATCCAGCACCTGGCTGGTATGAAGGACTCGAAGATCATCGTCGCGATCAACAAGGACGAAGAAGCACCGATCTTCCAGGTTGCCGATTATGGCCTGGTGGGTGATCTGTTCACGGTCGTACCGGAACTGATCGCCGAGCTGTCGAAGTAAGTTATGTGCATGGATGGGCGCGCGACCCCACACGCCGCCCAACCTGCCGACAACAAGAATAAAAGGAAGGCACAGGCAGCATTGCGGACGTTACGCAGGCCTGTGCCTTTTTTACGTCTTACGTAGCCCGGCCAAGGTGCCGCGCGGTGGTCGCGCTGAGGCAACCACCGGAGACACGCGGCATCCGGGTTACAGGAATCTAGATACTCAAATCGGAGAGAAGCATGCCCTATAGCGCCCCCCTGAAGGACCAGCAGTTTGTCCTCAACGAAATCGCCGGCCTGGCCGATGTACTGGCCCTGCCTGGTAACGAGGAAACCAGCATCGAGCTGGTGGAAGCGATCCTGGAAGAAGCGAACAAGTTCGCATCCGACATTCTGGCTCCGCTCAACAAGGCGGGCGACAAGGGGCACAAGTTCAACGCTGGCGTCGTGACGACGGTCGAAGGCTTCAAGGATGCCTATCACCAGTTCCGCGACGCGGGCTGGGTGGGCATGCGCGCGCCGGCCGAATTCGGCGGCCAGGGCCTGCCGGCACTGGTGACGATGGCAACCGAAGAAATGTGGTGTGGTTCGAACCTCGCCTTCTCGCTGTGCCCGCTGCTGACGTTGGGTGCGATCGAGGCGATCCACCATCATGCTTCGGATGAGATCAAGGCAACCTATCTGCCCAAGATGTCGAGCGGCGAATGGCCGGGCACGATGAACCTGACCGAGCCGCAAGCCGGCTCCGACCTGGCGCAGGTGCGCTCCAAGGCCGTGCCGCAGGCTGACGGCACCTACCTGATCTCCGGCCAGAAGATTTTCATCACCTGGGGTGAGCACGATATGGCGGACAACATCGTTCACCTGGTGCTGGCCCGTCTGCCCGATGCGCCGGCTGGCGTGAAGGGTATTTCGCTGTTCGTCGTGCCGAAGTTCATGGTCAACGCCGACGGCAGCCTGGGCAAGCGCAACGACGCCTTCTGCGTGTCGATCGAACACAAGCTGGGTATCCATGGCAGCCCGACTGCGGTGATGAGTTACGGTGACAACGGCGGTGCCGTCGGCTACCTCGTGGGCGAGGCCAACAAGGGCCTGGCCTATATGTTCACGATGATGAACCATGCCCGTCTCGGCGTGGGCGTCGAAGGCTTGGCGATCTCCGAGCGTTCCTACCAGAAGGCCGTGGCTTACGCCAAGGAGCGTCTGCAGTCGCGCGAACTCGGTTCGCCCGATCCGGCTGCGGCGGCCATCATTCGCCACCCGGACGTACGCCGCATGCTGATGACGATGCGTGCCTACATCGAGGGCATGCGCGCTCTGGCCTATTTCGGTGGCGCCGCGCTGGACAAGGCGGCTAACGCTGGCGACGCTGGCGAGCGCCAGAAGAACCAGTACCTGATCAACTTCCTGATCCCGATTATCAAGGGCTGGAACACTGAAGTCGCCAACCTCGTGACTTCGCTCGGCGTTCAGGTGCACGGCGGCATGGGCTTCATCGAGGAAACCGGCGCGGCCCAGCACATGCGCGATGCCCGCATCACCGCGATTTACGAAGGCACCACCGGCATCCACGGCATGGACCTGATCGGCCGCAAGCTGGCGAGCGAGAAGGGCGCAACCTGCAATGCCCTGCTGGCCGAGATCGAGAAGACGATCGGCGCGCTGGCCGGTGTCGAAGGTGCCGAGTTCGCCGCGATCAAGCGTGGTCTGGAGCAGGCTGCCAAGGCCGCCAAGGAGTCCGCCGCCTACATCCTGGCGAACTTCGACGCCGAACCGAAGAAGGCTGCTGCCGGCTCGGTGCCGTTCCTGATGCTGATGGGCGTGACGCTCGGCAGCTGGCTGCTGGCCAAGTCTGCTCTGATCGCCAAGGGCAAGCTGGCGGCGGGCGAGGGCGACGCCGAGTTCTTCAAGGCCAAGATCATCACCGCGCGCTTCTTCGCCGACCATATCGCGTGCCAGGCGCTGAGCTACGGCTACGAGATACTGAATGGCGCGGACAGCACGCTGGAACTTGCTGACGAACTGTTCTGAGCCGTCCCTGTCTCATCGAAAAGCCCGCGCTTTGGCGCGGGTTTTTTGTTTGGCGAGTCGCGTATTGATTCACACATGATGGCCATCGCCGGTCATCCATTTGCGCTATGCCGCATTAAGTAAGGTGCGGGTCATCGGCGATGAGCCGCTCGGCCCGCGCGGTTGGCGGGGCTCAGGAAATCATCAAGTCTGTTGGGTAGGAAACTATGAACAAGCAGTGGGGATGGCTGGTGCTGGCGGCCAGTGTGGCGCTGGCGGGATGCGGCGAGGACAAGAACGGCCCGGTGTATCAACGCAAGCAGATCTTCAAGCAGATGCTGAAGACCCGCGAAGCCTTGCAGGGCATGCTCAACGAGCGCACCAGCTACAATGCCGCGCGTTTTCTCGAGATGTCGCGCGAGCTCGATGCCAGCACCCAGCAGCCATGGCCCTTGTTCACCGAGTTGCACGAAGGGGACAAGACGCATGCCAAGGCCGAGGTGTGGGCCGACCCCCAGACCTTCAAGGCGGCACAGGACACGATGATGTCGGCGACGCAGGCGCTCGTCACGGCCGCGACCAGCAAGCCGAGCGACAAGGGGCAGCTGCGTGCGCCGTTCAACCGCGTCGAGCAGTCGTGCAAGCAGTGCCACGACCGTTTCAGGATCGATTGAGGCCCGGCATCGCCGGTGCCAACGAAAGCTAGCCTAGCTGCAGGGCCGCCGTCAGCCCCTGGGCCGTCGATGTCAGGATGAGGCGGCCTTGGTGCAGCGCCATGATCCGTTCCACGATCGATAGCCCCAGGCCGCTGCCGCTTGCGGTGACGTCGCTGCCACGGAAGAAGCGCGCGGTCGCCTGGCCGAGCTCGGCCTGATCCATGCCGGGCCCCGTATCGCTGACGGCGATGCGGCCGGGGGCCAGCGTGATCGTGACCTGCCCGCCCGGCGGCGTATAGCGGACGGCATTGTCGACCAGGTTGCGCAGCGCAATGGCCAGCAACATGGGGTCGACCGCTGCGCTGGCGGCCTCGTCGCCGTTGAGTTCGAGCTCGATCTGGCGGTCGATGGCCTGCTGCGCGATGTCGCCGACCACGCTCGCGGCGATCGGGTACAGGGGGTGTGGGCTGGGAGCCGCCATGGTCGTCTCGTCCAGCCTGGCCAGCAGCAGCAGCTGTTCGAGCAGCCTGGTTGCTCGGTCCACGCCCCGAATGACCTTGTCTAGCGTTTCGCGTAGCGGCGCGGTATCGGCCTGGGCCCGTGCCACCTCGGCCTGCGTGCGCAGGGCGGCGAGCGGGGTGCGCAGCTCGTGCGCGGCATTGGCGGTAAAACGGCGCTCGTTTTCGAGTGCCGCACCGATGCGCGACAACAGGGTGTTGAGTGCCGTCATCAGCGGCTGCACTTCGGCCGGTGCGGCCGAGGCGTCGACCGGCGTCAGGTCGTTGGGGCCGCGCGCCGCGACCGCGGTCGATACACCGGCCAGCGGCAGCAGCGCCTGCCTGACCGAAAGCCACACCAGCAGCCCGATCAACGGCAGACCGAGCAGAACGGGCACGAATTGCGACAGCAGAATCTTGCCGGCAAGCTCTCGCCGGATCGACTCCGACTGCCCGGCGATGTAGCGGTTGCCATGCCCGTCTTCGAGGCAGTAGCTGCGCCAGGCGTGTTTGTCGAGCTGCAGCTTGTTGTAGCGATTGCAGCGCGGCGGAATGGGCAGCGGAGATGGCCCGATCAGCAGCAGGGGGTCGGCGCGGCCAGGGGCATAAATGGTCAGCGCGATCTTGCGCTCGTACTCGTGATGACGGCCAAGGTTGCTGTATTCGTATTCGTGGTCTTCATGCTGGCCTTCGCTTTCGGCGTGCAGTGCCAGGGCCGTGCGGGCTGTCTGGGCCAGTTGCGCATCGAGCAGTTCGTCGATTTCGTGTCGCGCGTTCAGATACAGCGCCACTGCCAGCAGCAGGCCGCCCAGGCCCAGCGCGGTGACCAGCGCCACGGTCAGGCGGCGCCGCAGTGAGTGCGGCGGGGTTGGGCGGGCCGTGGTCATGACTTGGGCTTGGGCACCAGGTAGCCCACACCGCGAATGGTGCGTATCAGTTCGGTACCGAGTTTCTTGCGCAGGTGATGGACGTGGACTTCCACGGCATTGCTGTCGACATCTTCGCTCCAGCCGTACAGGGCAGTTTCGAGTTGCGCGCGCGACTGCACCTGGCCCCGGTGCTCTAGCAGGTGGCTCAGCAGCGCGAATTCCCGGGGGGAAAGCTCAACCGGTGCGCCGTTGCGCTGCACGGTGTGCTCGGCCGGATCGATGCTCAGCTCGCCGTGCTCGATCAGCGACGCCGGGCGCCCGTGGCCGCGCCGGATCAGCGCGCGCAGCCGGGCGGCCAGCTCGTCGAGCGCAAACGGCTTGACCAGGTAGTCGTCGGCGCCGGCATCGAGCCCGCGTACCCTGTCCGCCACCGTGTCGCGCGCGGTCAGCAGCAGGACCGGCGTACTGTCGCCGGCCGCACGGCGTTTCTTCAGCAGGCTCAGGCCGTCCTGCCGCGGCAGGTTGATGTCGAGCACGACGGCATCGAAGTGATCGGTATTGAGGGCCGACTCCGCCGCGATGCCGTCCCGCAGCCAGTCCACGGTATGGCCCGCCTGTTTCAGGCCAGCCATGATGCCATCGCCCAGCAGGGCGTCGTCTTCGATCAACAGGATGCGCATGGCGGAAGTTTACTCCACCTCTTCCGCGCGTTTGCGGCCGGTCACCATCGATATGATCAGGTTTTCGCGGTGGCGCAGGCTCTCGATGATCGCCGCCGAAACGTGGATGACGATCATGCCGAGCATGCCGTCTGCGATCAGGCCATGCAGATCGGTGAGCCAGTCCTCGCCGAAGAAAGCGTCGGTAGTGGCGAGCCAGCCGGTGAAGCCGAGCAGCAGCATGCCGCCCATCAGCGCCAGAATCATCATCGCCGCCGCCGGATTGTGGCCCAGATAGCGTGGCGCCTTGCCCCGCTTCAGGCTGCGCAGGTAATCGAGCAGGCGGGCGGGGGCGGGGACGAAATCGGCAAAACGCGCATGCCGGCTGCCGATGAAGCCCCACAGCACGCGGAACGCCACGAGCCCGAGCGCCACGTAGCCGACCATGCGGTGCGTGTATTTGCCTTCTTCGGTGAAGGCCATATTGAGCAGGAAGCAGGTGGCGAGCGACCAGTGGAACAGTCGTACCAGCGGGTCCCAGACTTTGACATGCTGCATGTGCTTACTCCCGTCGGATGGCCGGGATGGGGCATCCCGGCCGATTGGCCATCAGCCGCCGATTTCCTGCTTCACGATCGAGCCGTCGACCGGGTTGAAATACACCTCGGCCTTCTTGCCTTCCTTGTTCCAGCCGTAGATTTCGTAGCAGTTGCCGGTCACCTTGAATTTCTTGACCTTGTAGCCCTGTTCGTCGATTTTCTTTTTCATCGCGTCCTGGGTCATCCACTTGTCCTTGGGCTCCTTGGTGCATTCCGGGCTGGCAAAGGCGGTCGAGGTGGCTGCGAGCAGGGCGGCGGTCAGCAACAGGCGTTTCATGGTGAGGGCTCCTTGAGGGGGATGGGAACAAGCGATGTGCTTGTCTGCCCATGCATTCCAACACGCGAGCCTTAAATCCCGCTTAACGCGGTGTGGACCGGCTGTGGGCGCCTTGGGGGGCGATATGCCGGTCGCTCGCCCGGGAGAGAGGTGTGATCACCCAAGAGGCAATGGGGTATTGGCGGACACCCATGATGGGGCGCTGTCTGGCTGCACAAAAGAAAATGGGGTGAGCCATGCTCACCCCATTTGTCATCCCGCCAGTCGGGTAAGGAGATCCCCTTGCGGCAATCTCCTCCCCTCAGAACCGGACATGCAAGTTTCCCCGCATCCGGCTCAAGCCTCTAACCAAGCCATCTCTCGGTGAAGAGACAGCCGGCAGCACCCTCATGCGGCGTGCGCATGGTGGAGTTCCCGGTGGCAATTGGGGTGCAGTAGCACCAGATTATCCAGCCGATTACTACCCCCATCCGTGGTACAGACAAGGTGGTGGACATCCAGTGATTCCCACGAGGTAAACAACTGGCGGCAAACCGGACAATTGCCGTTTTGCCTTGCCAATAGCGTCGCCAAACGACGGCGATGCGACACTGACGCCAGCATGCGGGCGGTAGCCCGCACCTCGAAGTAATGCTCCCATTGCCGATCAAAAGGCGTGGCTTCCGCCTTGATCTTGGTATGACGCCGAATGGCGTTATCACTGGCGTAAACCAGAGAGCACCATTGGTGTTTCCCATCGGCATCGATGCGATCAGTTGCAAAGGTCCATTCACGTTGGGCGATCCGATGGAAGTAACGCTGCTTGATCCATCGCTTACTCTTGGTTGAATGGCGTCGACTGGCCCAGCGCCACAGACAACGATAAATCTCACTGTCCACCCGAGCAAAGGTTTCGCTCGCCACCTGACTGCGGTGATAATTCGCCCAGCCCCGGATCACAGGATTGAGCAGGTGGATCAGGTCAGTTTGTGTTGCCTGTTTATTGGATCGGATGATCGAGCGGACACGGGTCAAGAACGCTTTCGCATTCTTCTTCGATGGTTTCACCAACAACTTGCCGTCGAATTTCCGCACAGTCCAACCCAACAAATCAAATCCAGCCTCAACATGGGTGATACGCGTCTTTTCCATCGATAGCGTCAACCCGCGTTCCGCCAGAAAACGCGTTACGACAGTCAAAACTTGCTGCTCCAGCAATTCTTTCGAACGGCCAGTGATGATGAAATCGTCCGCATATCGCACCAGATTGATCTGATGCCGTCGCCCTTTGGCTGAGTCTTTAGGTCCAAATTCGGCTTGCATGGCCGCCTCCAGCCCATCCAGCGCCATGTTAGCGAGGGTGGGGGAGATGATGCCGCCTTGGGGCGTGCCAGCGGTCGTTTGCTGAAACGCACCAAATTCGATCACACCCGCCTTGAGCCACTTACGTAGCACCTCCCGATCCATGGGGATGTGTGTCAGTAGCCAATGATGGTCGCTGTGATCGAAACAGCCTTGAATGTCGGCCTCCAGAACCCACACCGGAGAAAACGATCGTGACAGTGAAATATGACACTGAATAATCGCGTCCACAGTGGCCCGTTCGCGTCGAAAGCCATAGGAATTGCCATCGGCCAAGGTTTCCGCCACCGGTTCCAAAGCCAGCAGATACAGCGCCTGCATGGCTCGGTCCAGCATAGTCGGAATCCCTAACGGTCGGCGCTTGCCATTGGCTTTGGGGATGTACACCCGCCGCAATGGTTTGGGGCGATAGCCCCGTCGTGTCAACCGTTCGATGGCACACCATTTCGCCGTAGGCGTAGACCAGATTTCTCCGTCCACACCTGGCGTGCGTTTACCGCGGTTCTCCGTGACGCGCTTGACTGCTAATGCGCGCCCGCCGAACGACCGGACCAACCAACGTTGCAGGGTCAAAACCCTGTGCCATTGACCGGCCCGTGCTGCCTTGGCGATTCGTAACTGCATCCCTCGGACATTCCGGTGCACACGGTACCAATCGATCTGGTGCCATGCTATTGGAACGTCGGAGAACGCAGATTCCACTGATTCCAGTGAAACGCTAGTCATGCAATCCTCCTGATAGACAGATTTGACCCATTCAGGAGAAAGCATGCCCCTTGCGGGGTGGCTTTCACCCCGATTGGGACAGTAGGTTGAATGGCGAAAACCGTTAAGCTTGCGCCTTCATAGAGGGTAAACAGGTCTGCTCGCCAGGAGAGACCAGATGGACGTCAGCCCGCTTTCGCGTGAGGTAGAACCCCCTATCCGAACCATTACAGCTCGGCGTTCGCTTCTTCCATCCTCCTATTCCCGCACCGTCAACAGTGTTCCTTGCGGTTCACCTGCCACGAGGGTAACGATACGGGCTTGCCGTGTTCCATTGATGCGACACGAATGGGGTAGGCCCTGTCATTCCGCCGGTGGTACCACATCAGCGTGTCCCGAATGTAAAGCGAGACAACTTGACCACGTGCCTATTTGGCTCAAGCCTATCAACTGCGTTTGGCTTGTTCCCGATAACGACGTTTATCGACAGTTCACTTGCGTTGACCATACCATCCAGCCTAGCCCCTTAACCGCCTTGCAGTTGGCAGCATCCCAGTCAGCCTCTCACGAGGACGACCAGCCCGAAACTTCCAGGGGGTACATTGTCAGGGTGCTTCAGACCAATCCGTTACCGGAAAAGCCCTACCCCTAGGCTACCACTGGCTGAACAGTGGGTTCCCTGCCACACGGACTGTTTGTGTGGTGGAACAATCACATCAACAGCTTACGCCACTTGGGCTTTGCTGCAGCAAACGACAACAGAATGACGATGCCAGAGTGGCATCCCGAGGGGACAACTGGGTAGGTTGCTACGGGGTGAGTGGGCGCCCGGTAGGGCGCCCTATTAACAGGGGCAATGAGCAAATAAGCTGCCACACCACCCGACGAGTCGGATGCCGATGGCATTGCAAATATGCTATCGCACATCAGATCGTCTGCTGATTTCTACTCCTTCAACTCTCGCAATGAGAGCCTAACCCATTGAAACCAATGGATTAAAGTGGTGCTAGGCCAGCGGACCTAAGCGACTCACGTCGCACTTACATGTTCGGGTAGTTCGGGCCGCCGCCGCCTTCGGGCACCGTCCAGTTGATATTCTGGGTCGGGTCCTTGATGTCACAGGTCTTGCAGTGCACGCAGTTCTGCGCGTTGATCTGCAGGCGCGGCGCATCAGCGCCTTCCTTGACGATCTCGTATACGCCAGCCGGGCAGTAGCGCTGCTCGGGTGCGTCATACTTGGCGAGGTTGATCTTGATCGGCACGCCGGCGTCCTTGAGACGCAGGTGGATGGGCTGATCCTCTGTATGGTTGGTGTTGGAGATGAACACCGACGAGAGCTTGTCGAAGCTGATCTTGCCATCCGGCTTCGGATACTCGATCTTCGGCATTTCGCTGGCGGGGCGCAGGCACTCGTTATCCGCCTTGGTGTGGTGGAAGGTCCACGGTAGCTTGACGCCGAGGCAGTGCATCCACATGTCGAAGCCGCCATACAGAGTGCCGCCCCACATGCCGAACTTGCTCAAGCCAGGCTTCACGTTGCGGACCTTGAACAGGTCGTCGTACACCCAGGACTTCTTGTAGGCATCGATATAGGGCGTCAGCTCGTCGTGGCCGTTGCGGCCCTGATTGACGACTGCATCGTAAGCCGCTTCGGCGGCCAGCATGCCGGTCTTCATCGCATTGTGGCTACCCTTGATGCGCGGCACATTGACGAAGCCCGCCGAACAGCCGATCAATGCGCCACCCGGGAAGGTCAGCTTGGGCACCGATTGCAGGCCGCCTTCGTTGATCGCGCGTGCGCCGTAGGAGATGCGCTTGCCGCCTTCGAAGAAGCTGCGGATCGCCGGATGCGTCTTGAAGCGCTGGAATTCGTCGTAGGGCGAAAGATGCGGGTTTTCGTAGTTGAGGTGAACCACGAAGCCAACCGCAACCTGGTTGTTTTCCAGGTGGTAGAGAAAGGAGCCGCCGCCGGTTTCGCTGCCCAGCGGCCAGCCCTGCGAGTGCATGACGAGGCCGGGCTTGTGCTTGGCCGGGTCGATTTCCCACAGCTCCTTGAGACCGATACCGAATTTCTGCGGATCGACGCCATCGCGCAGATTGAACTTGGCCTGGATTTCCTTGGCCAGCGAGCCGCGCACGCCCTCGCCGATGAAGGTGTACTTGGCGTGCAGCTCCATGCCGGGCGCGTAGTCGCTCTTGTGCTCGCCATCGCGGCCGATGCCCATGTCGCCGGTGGCGACCCCCTTGACCGAGCCGTCTTCGTGGTAGAGCACTTCAGCGGCGGCGAAGCCCGGATAGATTTCCACGCCGAGGTTTTCGGCCTGGGCCGCGAGCCAGCGGCAGACGTTGCCGAGACTGACGATGTAATTACCGTGGTTGTTCAGCAACGGCGGCATCAGCTTTTCCGGGAAGCGCTTGGCGCCAGTCTCGGTCAGGAACAGGAACTGGTCCTCGACGACGGGCGTATTGAGCGGCGCGCCGAGCTCTTTCCAGTTAGGGAACAGCTCGTTCATGGCGATCGGGTCCATCACCGCACCGGACAGGATGTGCGCGCCGACTTCGGAGCCCTTTTCCAGCACGCACACGCTGATTTCCTTGCCGTTCTGTTCCGCCAGCTGCTTGAGTCGAATCGCGGCGGAGAGGCCTGCGGGGCCGGCGCCAACGATTACGACGTCGTATTCCATAAATTCGCGTTCCACTTTACTTTCCCTCTCTCGTCTGCCTGAGTGCGACTCAGTTGCCCAAGCTCGGCGCCGCGTGCCGGCACGGTATGTATCCAATCGAAACCGGGCTAATGATGCTATGAATTGGTTGGCAAGTCAAAAAACGCCAAGCAAACGCTTGTTTAAGCAAAGTTCTTGGCGCGCCCCAGCGCGCCTAGAACTTGCTTACGTCGCCGCTCTTGGCGACGGAGCAGCCCCATTCCGGGAAATCACTGAGACGAGCACGGCGCGCCTAGAACTTGCTTACGTCGCCGCTCTTGGCGACGGAGCAGCCCCATTCCGGGAAATCATTGAGACGAGCACGGCGCGCCTGGAACTTGCTTACGTCGCCGCTCTTGCCAGGGGGTTCAATCCACCACGAACAGCGTCGCACCGACTGGCGTACTTGAGCGGTGCGGCTCGGCGTTGTCGGCTACCTGATAGCTCATGCCGGGGGTCAGCACGAACTGCCGCCCGTCTGCGAGCTCGGTATGCAACTCGCCGGCCAGGCACAGCAGGATGTGACCTTTGCGGCACCAGTGGTCGGCCAGGTAGCCGGGCGAGTACTCGACCATGCGCACGCGCAGCTCGCCGAACTGGCAGGTACGCCACAGTGCATGGCCGGTTTCGCCCGCGTGCCGTGTCGGCTCGATCTGGCGCCAGTCGGTCGTGCCAAATGGCAGGTTGTCGATGTTCATCGTTGTAGGCTCAAACCTGGTTGCGCGGCTCGCCCGCGAAGAAGGCTTCGATATTGCCGATCAACTGTTCGGCTAGGTCGGCCATGGCGCCGCTGCCTTCCCACGCGCAATGCGGGGTGACGATCAGGTTGGGCAGGCGCAGATCGAGCAGCGGGTTGCCTCGGCACGGCGGCTCCTCGCTCAGCACGTCGAGCCCGGCGCCGCCGATCCGGCCCTGTTGCAGCGCCTGGGCCAGCGCCGCCTCGTCGATCAGGCTGCCGCGCGCGGTATTGATGATGATCGTGTGGGGCTGCATCAGCGCGAACTCGCGGTGCGACAGCGTGTGATGTGTCTCGGCCATGGCCGGCAGGTGCAGTGAAATCACGTCGGCACAGCGCAGCACCTCGACAAAAGGCAGGTAGCCCGTGCGCGCGGCCTGCGTGCCCTTGCGCTCGGCGTAGACAATGTTCATTCCCAGCGCCCGGCACAGCGTGGCGAGCCCCTCCCCGAGCGAGCCGCGCCCGAGTATCCCCAGTGTTGCGCCATGCAGATCGCGCACCGGTCGGTTGAACAGGCAGAACTGGTCGGCGGCCTGCCAGGCGCCCGCTTCGAGGTCGCTGCGCCAGCCAAGCAGGCTGCGCGACAAGGCCAAGATCAGCATCAGCGCGTGCTCGGGCACGGTGTGCCTGGCATAGCCCTGGATATTGCAGACGGTCACGCCAAGCTCGCGACAGGCATCCAGATCGATCTGGTTGACGCCGGTGGCGGCGACGGCGATCAGCTTGAGCTCGGGCAGGCGGGCGAGCATCTCGCGCCTGATCGGCACCTTGTTGGTGATGGTGACGCTAGCGCCTTGCAGCCGTGCCACCACGTCGTCGGCGCGGGTGTTGGGGAAGTCGAGCCATTCATGAGGCAGGGTAGGGGCGCGTAGCGTGACAGGCAGGCTGTCGCGATCGAGAAACACGATGCGGGATGCTTGAGTCATGACATATTCCGGCGGGTGATTGCTACCGATTATAGTCGTGGCCGGCAGGCTTGGGCTTTCGGCCCGGCGTCCACGGCTTCAGGTTTCGTGCATCGAAAATTGGTGTAGCATACCGACACGCTTGGGAAGGAGATCAATTCGTATGTTGCAGGGAAAACGTGTCTGGATCACGGGCGCATCGAGCGGAATCGGTGCTGCGACTGCCCTGATGCTGGCCAGTACCGGCGCCGAGGTCGTGCTGTCGGCTCGCCGCGAGAATCTGCTCGATGACCTGGCCGAGGCGATGAAGGCGGCCGGCGGCCACCCTGTCATCAAGCCGGTGGATGTCTCCGACCGCGAGGCCATGGACGAACTGGGGCGCGAGCTCAAGGCCATGGGCGGGGTCGATGTGCTGATCAACAACGCGGGAGTGATGACCCTGTCGCCGATGCACATCGCGCGCGTCGACGAGTGGGACCGCATGATCGACATCAATCTCAAGGGCGCGCTGTACGCGATTGCGGCGGTGCTGCCGGGCATGAAGGAGCGCAAGAACGGCCACATCGTCAACCTGAGCTCGGTTGCCGCGAAGGTGACTTTCGCCTCGGCCGCCGTGTTCTGCGCGAGCAAGGCCGCGTTGCGTGCGGTATCCGACACGCTGCGCAAAGAGGCGCTGCACTACGGCGTGCGCGTGACCGACATCCAGCCGGGTGCGGTGAATACCGAATTGCCCAAGAGCCTGCGCCAGGACCCGCTGCGCATGGACGTGACGTCCAAGGGCGGGGTATGGGCGCCGGACCGCGAAATCCTGCGTCCCGACGATATCGCCAGCGCCATCATGTTCGTGATCAACCAGCCTGATCATGTCGACGTGAGCGAGGTCACGATCCGCCCGCGCATGCAGGAGCATTGATCAGCCTTTGCCCTTGAGGCAAGTAAAAGCCCCTTCCGCAAAGAAGGGGCTTTTTGTTGGTGGCGGGGCTTGCCGTCTCAGGCTGGCGGCGGCAGCACGATGTCGCGGTAGGCGTGCCAGCTGGCCAGCCCGATCAGCGGCAGCGCCAGCACCAGGCCGAAGAAATGGGTGGCGAAACCCAGCGTGCACACGCCGACGATGATCAGCCCCCATACCGTCATCGCCGCGGGATTGCGCCATAGCGCAATACAGCTGGTGAAGATGGCGGTGATGGTATCGCCGTCGCGATCCAGCAGCATCGGGATCGACACCACGCTGATGGCGAACACCAGCAGGGCAAACAGCAGGCCGGTGCCGAAATAGATGGTGAGGAAGGGCAGGTTGTCCGCGCTGAAGAAGGTGCTCGCGAACATGCCTTCTATCGTCGGCACCTGTTCGGTGTAGAACAGGGCGAATACCACCACCGATACCCGCATCCAGCCGGCAAAGGCCAGCGCCAGGATCATGGCGAACAGGCTGATGCCCGACAGGTTGGCGCGCCAGGCGGTCAGCGTCGGCAGAAAGCGTACCTTGTCCTGCTCCTCGAGGCGCCGGCTGATTTCGTAGAGGCCGATCGACAGGAAGGGCCCAAGCAACATGAAGCCGGTGATCAGGGTGATCGTCTGGTGCGGCGCGGAGACGAACAGCGCCTCCAGTCCCCATCCCATGGCGGCGAAAACACAGCCATAGAACAGGCTCGCCAGCGGCGCCCGCCTCAGGTCGCGGGCGGCGGCCACGACCCAGGTAAAGGGCTCCAGCATCGGCACATTGCGTATCGTCGGAAAGCTCGGTGTTGCATCCTCGCGCTGGAGGGTCTCCTGCATGGTGTTCTCCTTATGGTTAGTAGCGTTTTTTCTTGTTATGTCAGCTATTTATGCGCCAGTTTCATGCTGCTGGCAAGCGCTGAAAATGCTGCTCCAACTTGGTGCAAAGTGGCGCCAGAATTGAAAAGGGCCGCCCCTGTCGGGACAGCCCTGGCTTGTGGAAACCCTGCGGTTGGCGCTTAGATCACGCGCAGCAGTTCGACCTCGAAAATCAGCGTTGCGCCACCCGGAATCACGCCGCGGATGCCGCGATCGCCATAGGCGAGATCGGACGGGATGGTGAGCTTGCGCTTGCCGCCGACCTTCATGCCGACCACGCCATCATCCCAGCCGCGAATCACTTCGCCACCGGCCAGCCGGAAGCGGAACGGATCGTTGCGGTCCAGGCTGGAGTCGAACTTCGAGCCGTCCTCGAGCCAGCCGCTGTAGTGCACGACCACGTACTGGCCGGGCTGGGCTTCGGCGCCGTCGCCGGTGGCCAGGTCTTCGGTGATCAGGCCGGAGGGATGTTCAATCTTGCTCATGTCGCTTGCTCGCTAGTTAACGGAAAACCGACGCAGCGTAACTCAGGCCGCGCCGATCTGGAAGCGCCGGACCAGCGCATCGAGGGTATGCGCCGTGGCCTTGAGCTCGTTGGCGAGCGATGCCGTCTGCCGTATCGCACCGTTGTTCTCCTCGCTCATCTGGGCGATCTTTTCGACGTTCTGGGCGATCTGCGTGCTCGCGGAGCTCTGCTCGGAAATGGCCGTGGAAATGTCGGCCATCATGCTGGCCGTGCCCACGGTGAAGTGGTTGATCTCGGTCAGCGAGCTGGATACCTGCTGCGTCAGCGACACGCCCATGCCGACCTTGTCGCTGGCGGACTGCATCGAATTCACCGCGCTGCTGGTGTCGTGCTGCACCGCGTCGATCATGCGCGAGATTTCGGCAGTGGCCTGGGTGGTGCGCTCGGCCAGCTTGCGCACCTCGTCGGCGACGACCGCGAAGCCGCGCCCCTGCTCGCCGGCGCGGGCCGCTTCGATGGCGGCGTTGAGGGCAAGCAGATTGGTCTGGTCGGCGATGTCCTTGATCACGTGGACGATGCCGCCTATCTCGCGCGAGCGCTCGCTGAGCGAGCCGATGACGGTGGCCGAGCCGGAGATGGCATCGGCGATCTGGTTGATTTCCCGCGCGGTATCGCTGGCCAGGCGCATGCCGTCGTCGCTGAGCGTGCGGCCGTTCATCGCATCGTGTTCGACGCTGCGCGCATTGTCGGCCACCACGTTGATGCTGACCGTCATCTGCTCGACCGCCGCCGCAGTCGAGGCCGCCGCTTCGGCCTGCAGGCCCGATGCCTGGGCGACCTGTTCGGAGGCAATGTTGAGGTCCTGCGAGGCATGCCGGAGCAGGTTGGCGCTGTGCTGGGCTTCGCTGAGCACGGTGCGCATGCTTTCGATCAGGCTGTTGAACGCGCGCGACGCGAGCCCGATCTCGTCGCCAGACTGGTAGCCGATGCGCTGGGTGAGGTCGCCGCTGTGCTCGATGCGGGTCATGGTCGATTGCATCTGCACCAGCGGGCGCGTGATTGAGCGTGCGATCAGCCAGGCGGCGAGCAGGCCGATGACGATGGCGATCACGCCGAGAATCAAGGTCGTGCGAGCCGAGAGCTGGGCGCCGAGCACCGTGGCGCCGGCCTTGTCCTGCGCATGTTTGAGTTGTTGTTGCTGGAATTCGCTGATGCCTTTCTCCATCTCGTGTATCGGTTGCTTGAATTCGCCCATCGCCTTGTTGGCATCGGCCGGGCCGGGGTAGGTGCTGCGCTTGACGCCTTGGTGAATCTTGCCGAAACCCGCGGTATAGGCCGCCATGGCCTGTTCGAACTGCTGGATGTGCGCCTTCTCGTCGTCGTCCGCGAGCTTGAGCGCCGTGGCCTTGGCGTCGTTGAATCTGGCCAGGGACTCGTCCCACTTGCTCTTGTATTCGTCGACCTTGGCCGGGTCTTGCAGGTTGATGATCAGATCCTTCTCGTAGCGCCGCAGCAGCATCGAGCGGTAGAGCATGTCGGCGGCGGCAAAGCCGCTGGTCACCTGGTTGCTGACTAACGCATCGATTTCATTGCGCTCGCGAATGCCTGCGGTGTAGCCAAGCAGGGTGGTGATGGCAAGCAACGCAATCAATATGCCGAACCCGATTGCAATGCGCGCGCTGATTCGTATGTTGTTGAGCATGTCTCGACTTTCTGTTGATTAGTATTTCCTGATAAATCAATTATTTGTATCGATGCATGGATTTTTTATAGCAAGAGATCGGGCTTGATCGCGGACAAAATGAGGGCCGGCGGCCATGCTAGAATCCGCCCCTTGAAATCGACTTGAGGACGACACGATGCGTATTGGCACGCCACTCAGCCGCGGCGCGACCCGCGTGATGCTGCTCGGCAGCGGTGAGCTCGGCAAGGAGGTCATCATTGCCTTGCAGCGGCTGGGCATCGAGGTGATCGCGGTGGACCGCTACCCGCATGCACCGGGGCAGCAGGTGGCACATCGCTGGCACGCCATCAATATGGCCGACCCGGGCGAGCTGCGTCGCGTGATCGAGCTCGAACGCCCGCATCTGGTGGTGCCCGAGATCGAGGCGATCGCTACCGATGAGCTGGTCAAGATCGAGCGCGAAGGGCTGGCCGAGGTGATCCCGACCGCGCGTGCCGCGCAGCTGACCATGAACCGCGAAGGCATCCGCCGCCTGGCCGCCGAAGAGCTGGGCCTGCCGACCTCGCCCTATGCCTTTGCCGAGAGCCTGGACGAGCTGCGCGCCGCCGTGGATGCTGGTATCGGCTACCCCTGCCTGGTCAAGCCGGTGATGTCGTCGTCGGGCAAGGGGCAATCTACCGTGCATGGCCCGGACGAGCTCGCCGCCGCTTGGGACTACGCTGCCACCGGTGGCCGCATCAATCAGGGTAAGGTCATCGTCGAGGGCTTCATCGATTTCGATTACGAGATCACGCAGCTGACCGTGCGCGCCAATGGGGCGGACGGCAATGTTGAAACGTATTTCTGCGCACCGATCGGCCATCTGCAGGTCAAGGGCGACTATGTCGAGAGCTGGCAGCCGCAGGCGATGAGCCAGGGCGCGCTGATCCGCTCGCGCGAGATCGCCAAGGCGGTAACCGACAACCTGGGCGGGCGCGGCCTGTTTGGCGTCGAATTGTTCGTCAAGGGCGACGATGTGTGGTTCTCCGAGGTGAGCCCGCGGCCGCACGATACCGGGCTCGTCACCTTGTGTTCGCAGCGCTTCTCCGAGTTCGAGCTGCATGCACGGGCCATTCTCGGCCTGCCGGTCGACGTCAGCCTGCGGCGCCCGGGCGCATCGGCCGTGATCTACGGCGAGCTCGATGCGCCCGGCATTGCCTTTGAAGGCGTCGATGAGGCGCTGGCGGTGGCAGAAACCGACCTGCGCCTGTTCGGCAAGCCCGAGTCGTTCGCGCGCCGCCGCATGGGGGTCGCGCTGGCCAATGGCGACGATACCGAGCTGGCGCGCGAGCGGGCCAAGCTCGCAGCCACGCGAGTGCAGCCAGTGAAGGGGGTGTGACATGGCCGAGTTGAGCGCCTATGAATTGCTCGGCGGTGAGGCGGTGGTGCGCCAGCTGGTCGACCGCTTTTACGAAATCATGGCGAGCGACCCGCGCGCCGCGCACATCCGCGAGATGCACCCGGCCGACCTGACCTCGTCGCGCGACAAGCTGTTCATGTTCCTGTCCGGCTGGCTCGGCGGGCCGGACCTGTTCGTGCAGAAGCACGGCCACCCGATGTTGCGTGCGCGCCATCTGCCGTTTGCCGTGGACGAAGCGGCGCGCGACCAGTGGATGCTGTGCATGCTGCAGGCCATGGCCGAGATCCCGATGGAAGACGCCCTGCGCGAACGGCTCGAAGTATCGTTCTGGCGTACCGCGGATTTCATGCGCAATCGCGAGTAGTGGCGGGCGGCAGCGGCATCGGTCTGTGGCTATAACGATGGCAGAACATCCATTTCCTGGCGCCCGCTGAGTGCGGGCCCGGCATCGTCCGACGGACTGACATCGCGCCATGGCTGAGCCTGTTGCGGATTCCCGAACCATCCTGTGGGCCCTGATCCGGCCCACCCTCTACGTCCTGCTGCTCGGCAGCGCGGGCGTGCTCGGCCTGCTGTTTGTCGCCGAGCGCGAGCTCGACATCAATACGCACAATTATGCGCGCCAGCTGCTGACGCAGACGCTGGCGAGCCAGCAGCGGCAAGTGAAGTGGCTCGCCGTCGACAACAGCCACTGGAACGAGGCCTATGAGCAGGTCGTTGAGCGTCGCAACGAGCGGTGGGCCGTACAGAACATCGCGACGCCGGGCTTGTGGGCGTTCGGCATCCAGGCGATCTATTTCCTCGACCCCGACGACCGCCCCTGGCTGACGCCATTTGGCGCAACCAGCAAGCCGCCCTTGCTCGATGCCGAGGCTCATGCCGCTGTAGCGCGGCTGGCGGCGCAGGCACGGCGCTCGGCCACACCGCGCGTGGCGGCGGGGATGCTGCGCCTGCAAGGCCAGCCTGTCATTGTCGCAGCGGCGGCGATTCAGCCCGACACCCCGTCGGCGTTCGCCAAGGCGCCGAACGATGGTTTTGTCACCGTTTTCATCTACCCCCTCAACCTGCTGCGACTCAGCGAGATGGAGCAGCAACTGGGGCTGGGGCATGTGCGCTATGCCAGCGACGGCGTGGACAACCCACGCAGCCTGGTGCTGACCGATGTCAGCGGCAAGCCCATCGGTTCCCTACTGTGGGACAGCGAGCCGATCTCCCCGCGCCTGGCCCACCACATGATCTGGCCACTGGCGGGCATACTGCTGCTGGGCTTCGCCATCGTCATGGTGCAGGCTTCGCGCGCGAGTCGTTCGGCCGAGCTGCTCGATGCCGTGCGCGGCGAGCGCGACAGGATGGAGTCGCGCTTTCGCGACGTGGTCGAGATGGAGTCGGACTGGATCTGGGAAACCGACCGCGCCGGCCGTTTCAGCTACTTGTCGCCAGGAGTGGCGGAGCTGCTCGGCGATCAATATCACGGGCTGATCGGCACGCCGGTCATCGAGTTCCTGCACCGCGCAGCCGGCGGCCTGGCCCATGATCTGGTGCCCCGCTTCGACGAGCTGCAGAACGGCGAGCAGGCCCAGGTCGAAACTTACTTCCGCTGGCATGGTGCGAATGGCTGGCGTTATCTGCAGGTGCGTGCGCGTGGCCGTTTCGGCCGCAACGGCCAGTTCCTCGGCCTGATCGGCATCTGCCGCGACATGACCGATCAGCGCGAGGGGCGGCTCAGGGGGCGGGTGCTCGATCGTATCTATGCCCACGCCCATGATGCGATCGTGGTGCTCGACGGACGTTTTCGCGTCGAGCAGGCCAATGCCGCCTTCGAGGCCATCGCCGGGTGGCCCGTCTCGGCCTGTCGCGGCCGGCGGCCATGGTTCCTGTTTCCGCGGCCGGTGCAGTTCACCTTCGATGACGTCGCGGCGGTGCTGCGGCACGGCACGGAGTGGCACGGCGAGCTGACCGTCTTGTCGCGGGAGCGGCAGCTCAAGATCGTGGATGTCTGGATCTGGTCGATCGATCTGGCCGACGAGGGCGGGCTGCGCTATGTGTTGATCGGCCGTGACGTCTCGGACCAGCGCCAGAGCATGGAGCAGGCAATGCGGCTGGCTCGGCAAGACGCGCTGACCGGCGTGGCCAACCGGCGTGGCTTCGATCAGGCCTTGTCGGCGATGGTGGAGATGGCGCGACCGGGCGGCCGCCACGATGCCTTGCTGTTCGTCGACCTCGACGGATTCAAGGCGATCAACGACACGCTGGGGCATGAAGCGGGCGATGAGCTGCTGCAGATCGTCGCGCAGCGCCTGGCGGAACTGCTGCGCCGCACCGACCTGGTGGCACGGCTGGGTGGCGACGAATTCGCCGTGCTGCTGACCGACCTGGCCAATCCGCTGGACGCTGCCGACATCGCCGAGAAGATGCTGGCGCAAATCCTGCTGCCGTTTGATCTCGCCGCTGGCCGCGCGAGCATCAGCGCCAGCATCGGCGTGCAACTGGTCATGCCGGGCATGACTGCCGAGCAATTGCTGGCGCGCGCCGACGAGGCGATGTATCAGGCCAAGCGGCAGGGCAAGGGGCGGGTGGTGGCGTCGTAAAGGCCGGTGCGCGATCCTGTTGTGTTGCGCCGGTCTGCTTTATGCGCGGCGGTTCGTGCAACCAAGCCCTGTGTGCGGCAGATCACCAACGCGGTGCAAGGCGACGAGCGCCGGGTCAGGCATAGGCGTTGAAGCTCGAGCCGTTATCCGCGCCGCTATAGGCACGGATCGCGGGGTTGCTGTCACCATTCAACTCACGTGATTTGGCGGTCTGCTGCGAGCCCTGCGTCAGCAACTCGGCTCGTGCCTGCAGCTCCATCTGCGTGGCGTGTGCCGCAACCGAACGGTCCTGCGGCGATGGGTCGGCCGGGGCGAGCGCGGCAGCCCTGACCAGCTGCGCCTTGGTAATGGTCTCCTGTGGCGTTCTGCCTGGCGAGGCATCGATATTGACCTCGCCGCCAATCGCATAATTCTTGCCATCGGGCCCCCGCTGGTAGACGAAGCTCGGGCCGCCCTCAGCCAGCCCGCCACTGGCGGCGATGTGCGCCTGTTCGTGAGCGCGCACCGCGCTGTCGCGGGCTTTCAGTTGAGCGATATTGGTCTGGTCGACCTGCTGGCTGTCTTGCGATGAATTGCCGGCGCTGGCTTTGTCGGTGCCACCCTGGCCCTTGGCCTGATCGCCGGACGCGACCTGACCCTGGCCACGCGTCTGCGGCGTGGCGTAGGAAAGACCGGAGGAGGAGCTTACAGAATTCAGCATGATGGGCAGCCGTAAAGCGAGCCTTGCTATGAGTATAGGTGCTTGATTGAGAATGACAATGCTGGGTTTTTCAGGCTAAACAGGCGGTATGACATGAAATTATTTGAAGCAGCGCATATGTGTTTGCCCGCGGCCTCTCGCAAACGCTCATTCTGACCTTGTGCTCTGCTTCAAATAATCCGAAACTGAATTCGAGAAGCCTTCCCCAGTTCGCTTGCATAACGATTAGTAAATGCTAATGTACAGACATGAGGTGTGCTGACGCGGCCTTGTCCGCCAATTGAGCACCTTTTCTCCCGCACCTGTTATGGGAGTACAGACGATGCTGAAGTGTGGGTTGTGCCTAGTCCTGGCAGCGACGACGGCATGTTGGGCAGGCGGTCTCCGGGCTGCGGAGCCGCCTGCCATTCTTTTGGACCATCCCGATGCGCCGCCCGCCAAGGTGACCATCCCACTCAAGCTGCGTCTGGTTGACCCCAGCCTCATTCCGGCGATTCCCGCCGAACTGCAGAACCCACCTAGCTACCTGATTCCACCGCCGCCCAACCTGGCCGAGCAGGACCAGGAACGCGAGCTCAAGAAAGCCATGGGCAAGCGGCTCGAGCTCCAGTTCGGCGGCGAGAAGATGAAGGTCCGCATCCGCAAGCGCGGCATCTTCATCGAGATCCCCTGGAAATAGCCCACCGCAGCGGCATGCTAGCTCGCCAGCGGCGCGTTGGCGGAAGGCGCCTGCCATGCCGACATGAAGGCATGCAGGATGCGCTGCTCGGCGCTGAGGCGGCCGTTTATCGGCAGCGGCACCTGCAGCTGCAACTCCATGTGCTCGTGATCGGGCAGCTTGAGGCGCACGCGTGGCGCCACGCTCGGTACGTCGAGTGCGCGGTGGCGCTCGACGTGGGCTGCATGGTCGCTCACGTGCGACAGGTAGGGCGCGCATTCGGCCTCGCCTGCGGCCAGCAGCAGCGCCTCGGCGCGCTGCCAGTCGGCCCCCGTGGGCAGGGGGATCGTGATCAGCTGCAAGGTGTAGTCGCCGAACAGGGCGTCGTTGAATACAGGCTGGTTCAGCAGAAGGCTGTTCGGGATCGTGGCCAGCCGGCCGGCCGCCGTCGAGCCGCTGACCAGCAGCGTGGTGGACAGCAGGTTGCGGTCGACCACCTTGCCGCGCGTGCTGCCGATCTCGACCACATCGCCGATGTCGAACACGCGCGAGCTGGTGCGATAGATACCGCCGATCAGGCACAGGATCAGCTCCTTGGTGGCCAACACGATCGCCGCCGCGATGGCGACCAGCGACACGGCCAGCGTGCGGATCTCATGCCCCCAGATGAATACCAGCCCGAGCAGAAAGGTCAGCAGGATACTGTTGCGCAGCGTCACCTGCCAGCGCCGGCGGACTTCCGGCGGCAGATCCTGGCGCGCGACGATCATGCGCCTGACCACGAAGCGGGCAACGACCAGCAATAGCGCGAACAGGATCGTGCTGAACAGGTCCAGCAGCATCGTGCGTTCCTGGAACAGGGTGGAGAGTGGCGGCATGGCGGCTGTGGGCGCTTTCTGGTCCGTTGATGGCATGAACCCGGCGATTATGTCATCGGCTGGCGCGCACCGGCCAGTTGGAGTAACCTTCGGCCCTTTTCGCCTGCCGCCTCTTTTCGGGAATTCCTCTCATGCAACAACTGGTTATCGCAAGCAATAACGCGGGCAAGCTGCGCGAGTTCGGCGCACTGCTGGCGCCGCTCGGGTTCGACATCGTGCCGCAGGGCCAGCTGGGCGTGAGCGAGGCGGAAGAACCGCACTGCACCTTCGTCGAGAATGCGCTGGCCAAGGCGCGCCATGCGAGCCGCGTGACCGGCCTGCCGGCGCTGGCCGACGATTCCGGCATCTGCGTATCGGCGCTGGGCGGCGCGCCGGGCGTGTATTCGGCACGCTTCGCCGGCGAGCCGAAATCGGACTCGCGCAACAACGACAAGCTGCTGGCCGACCTGGCCGGGCAGGTCGACCGCCGTGCGCACTATGTGGCGGTGCTGGTGTTCGTGCGCCATGCCGACGACCCGCAGCCGCTGATCGCCGAGGGCGAGTGGCATGGCGAGGTGCTCGACGCGCCGCGCGGGGAGGGCGGTTTCGGTTATGACCCACTGTTCCTGGTGCCGGAAACCGGCAAGACGGTGGCCGAGCTCGACGCCGATATCAAGAACCGCATGAGCCATCGTGGCAAGGCCCTGGTCGAACTGGTGGCGAAGCTGCGCCGCCGCGATGGTGGTGCCGCATGAACCTGCACGTCCGCCTGGCGACACCCGCCGACCTCGACCGATTGGCGCTACTGTTCGACGCGTATCGCCAGTTCTACACGCTGCCGGCTGACCTCGCGCTGTCGCGTGCCTATCTCGGCGAACGCATGCGCAAGGCCGAATCGCTGCTGCTGGTGGCCGATGCGGGCGACGGGCTGGCCGGCTTCATCCAGATGTACCCGACCTTTTCCTCGCTCGCCGCCGACCGCATCTACACCCTCGAAGACCTGTTCGTCGATCCGGCCTATCGCGGCCACGGCGTCGGCCGCCAGCTGATGACTGCGGCGGCGGCAGCCGGGCGCGAGCGGGGCGCCGTGCAGCTGGTGCTGTCCACCGCCACCGACAATGCGACGGCGCAGGCACTGTACGAATCGCTGGGCTGGCAGCGCGACATACAGTTTTTTTACTACGCGCTGAATCTCGCGCCGCTCGGCTGAGTCTTACCCGCCATGCAGACGATTTCCCTTCCCGCCGGGCGCAGCCATTGGCAGCTGCAGGCGCTGCCACCACTGGCGCTGTACATCCACATGCCGTGGTGCGTGCGCAAGTGCCCGTATTGCGACTTCAATTCGCACGAGGCGAAGAACGGCTTCGACGAGAACGGCTATCTCGATGCGCTGGTGCGCGACCTGGAGCTGGCGCTGCCGTCGATCTGGGGCCGCCGCGTGGTCAGCATCTTCTTCGGCGGCGGCACGCCGAGCCTGTTCTCGGCCGCCGGGCTCGACCGGCTGCTGGCCGACATCCGCGCGCGCGTGGCGTTGAATGCCGATGCCGAGATCACGCTGGAGGCCAACCCCGGCACCTTCGAAGCCGACAAGTTCCGCGATTACCGTGCGGCCGGCATCAACCGCCTGTCGATCGGCATCCAGAGCTTCAACGCAGGTCACCTCAAGGCGCTCGGCCGCATCCACGACGAGCGCGAGGCGCAGCGCGCGATCGAGATTGCCCACCGGCATTTCGACAACTTCAATCTCGACCTGATGTACGCGCTGCCCGGGCAGACGCTGGCCGAGGCGCAGGCCGACATCCGCACCGCGATCGACGCCGGCTCCACGCATCTGTCGGCCTACCACCTGACGCTGGAGCCGAACACGCTGTTCTACCGCTACCCGCCCGCCTTGCCCGACGACGAGCTGTCGGCCGACATGCAGGAGATGGTCGAGGCGGAGCTTGCCTCTGCCGGCTTCGATCATTACGAGACCTCGGCGTTTGCGCGGCCCGGCCGGCGCTGCCAGCACAACCTCAACTACTGGCAGTTCGGCGATTATCTCGGCATCGGCGCCGGCGCACATTCCAAGCTGACCTTCCATGACCGCATCGTGCGCGAGATGCGCTACAAGCAGCCGACGCAGTATCTGCGCGAGATCGCCGCCGGCGCGCCGGTGCAGGAAAGCCGTCAGGTCGCGCTCGATGAGCTGCCTTTCGAGTTCATGATGAACCTGCTGCGGCTGACGGGCGGCTTCGAGAGCCAGCTGTTTACCGAGCGCACCGGCCTGCCCTTGGCTAGAATTGAGCGTGAGCTGAGCGAGGCGGAAGCGCGTGGCCTGCTCGAGCGCGACCATGTCGGCATCCGCCCGACACAGGCCGGCCAGCGTTTTCTCAACGATTTACTGCAACTGTTCCTCAACGGGGAACCGGACTGAACAAGGAGTCAGCATGAAGAAGGAAATCATCTCCACCGAGCGCGCCCCCAAGGCCATCGGCACCTACTCGCAGGCCGTCGTGGCCGGCGCCACCGTTTACATGTCGGGCCAGATCGGCCTCGATCCGGCCACCATGGAGATGGCCGAGGGCTTCGAAGCGCAGACCCACCAGGTATTCAAGAACCTGCGCGCCGTGTGCGAGGCCGCGGGCGGCACCACGCGTGACATCGTCAAGCTCAATGCCTACCTGACCGATCTGTCGAACTTCGCCAAGTTCAACGAGATCATGGGGCAGTATTTCCAGGAGCCTTACCCGGCGCGCGCTGCAGTCGGCGTTGCCAGCCTGCCGCGCGGCGGCGTGGTCGAGGCCGATGCGGTGATGGTGTTGAGCTGATCCGCTCGCCCATCAAGCGTGAGACGGCGGTCGACGATCGCCGTTTTTACTTTGCAAGATGCGCGCGGGCAGCCGCCCGCCAGCCAGTAGAAAGCATGAAGATGACAGACCAAGCCCCCGACAGATTCCGTTTCATGGGCACGCTCGAGGTCGGCAAGATTGCCGACGCCTACACCCAGGAAACCGATATCGCCTGCCCGTTCTGCGGCCGGCACCTGGTATTTTCGCCGCGCCAGGAAGGCCTGAGCCGCTCGGGTGACACCTGGCACGTGCAGAAGGCCTTCTTCGAATGCCGCAACGAGGATTGCGCGCGCTTCGACGAGGCGTTCGCGGTGGACGCGGTCAACCAGCACGCAGCCGCGACAGGTGCCAAGTTCCGCGGCTGAGCCGGCCCGCGCCCGATTTTGCCGCGCGTCGATACAGCGGTAAAATGCTATTTTTCCAGCCGCGCGAACGTGCGGCTGTGTTGTTTGTAAACCCGGAAGATGCGTATGTTGCGACTGACTGAAGTGAAACTCCCCCTTGACCATGCCGAGCCCGAGCTCAAGGCTGCCGTACTCAAGCGGCTTGGCGTGAAGGAGGGCGACCTGCTCGGCTTCAGCATCTTCCGGCGGGGCTACGACGCGCGCAAGAGGAGTGCGATCTCGCTGGTCTACAGCGTCGATGTCGAGCTGCGCAACGAGGCCGCGGTGCTCAAACGCCTGCGTGACGACCGCCACATCGGGCCCGCGCCCGACATGCGCTACCAGTTCGTGGCGCAGGCGCCGGCCGGCTTGAGCGAACGCCCCGTCATCATCGGCATGGGGCCGTGCGGCCTGTTTGCCGGCCTGATCCTGGCCCAGATGGGTTTCCGTCCCATCATCCTCGAGCGTGGCAAGGCCGTGCGCGAGCGCACCAAGGATACTTGGGGCCTGTGGCGCAAGTCGGTACTGAACCCCGAATCCAATGTGCAGTTCGGCGAGGGCGGCGCCGGCACCTTCTCCGACGGCAAGCTCTATAGCCAGATCAAGGACCCGAAATTCCACAGCCGCAAGGTGCTCGACGAGTTCGTCAAGGCTGGCGCGCCGGAGGAGATCCTCTACGTCAGCAAGCCGCATATCGGCACCTTCCGCCTCGTCGGCATGGTCGAGGAGATGCGAGCCGGTATCGAGGCGCTCGGCGGCGAGGTGCGCTTCCAGAGCAAGGTCGACGAGATCGAGATCGACAACGGCCAGGTGCGCGGCGTGGTGCTGGCCGGCGGCGAGCGCATCGCCACCTCGCACGTGGTGCTGGCGATCGGCCACAGCGCGCGCGATACCTTCCAGATGCTTTACGACAAGGGGGTGTATGTCGAGGCGAAGCCGTTCTCGGTCGGCTTCCGCATCGAGCACCCGCAGTCCCTGATCGACCGCGCGCGCTTCGGCGATTTTGCAGGCAACGCCATCCTTGGCGCGGCCGACTACAAGCTCGTCTACCACGCGAGCAACGGCCGCTCGGTATACAGCTTCTGCATGTGCCCGGGCGGGACGGTGGTGGCGGCCACGTCGGAACCGAACCGCGTCGTCACCAACGGCATGAGCCAGTATTCGCGCAACGAGCGCAACGCCAACAGCGGCATCGTCGTCGGCATCACCCCGGCCGATTTCCCGAGCGATCACCCGCTGGCCGGCATCGAGCTGCAGCGCGAGCTGGAGTCGCGCGCCTACGAGCTCGGTGGCGGCGGTTACCTGGCGCCGGGTCAGCTGGTCGGCGACTTCATCGCCAACCGGCCGTCGAGCGGTGTCGGCGAGGTCGAGCCATCCTACAAGCCCGGCGTGAAATTCGGCGATCTGAACCCGAGCCTGCCCGCCTATGCGATCGAGGCGATCCGCGAGGCGCTGCCGGCCTTCGACAAGCAGATCAAGGGCTATGCGATGCACGACGCGGTGCTTACCGGCGTCGAGACGCGCACCTCGTCGCCGATCCGCATCACGCGTAATCGCGACGACTACCAGAGCCTCAATACGCGCGGTCTGTTCCCGGCGGGCGAGGGGGCCGGCTACGCGGGCGGCATCCTGTCGGCCGCGGTCGATGGCATCGAGGTGGCCGAGGCCGTGGCGCTCAGCATGACGGGGCAGCCCGCCCCGCGTTGAGCGCAGCCTCGTCTGGGGGGCGGCTGGCTGCGTCGGGCCTGCCCGCCAGCGGCACCGGTGCGATCGTGCACCGGTACCGCCGTCACTTACAGCAGGATTTCGATGTCCTGCGTCGGGAAAGCCACGCAGGTGTGGACCCAGCCGAAATCGCGATCGGATTGACGCAGCTTGGCCTCGGGCGGGTTGAACACCTCGCCCGACAGCAGCTTGACCCGGCACAGGCTGCATTCGCCCGAGCGGCAGGCGTTCTCGGCGGCATAGCCGTTACGCTCCAGGCTGTTGAGCAGCGGCTCGCCGGCGCGCGCGCGGAAGCTGCCCTTGCCATGCACGGTGACCGTCACCTCGTGGTCCTGCCTCACATGCGCGGGCCACTGCGCCAGGCTGGCCGGGCACTTGGGCGCGCCGTTGGCCTCGACGCGGATGCGCCGGCGCTTGACGCCCAGCTGCGCCAGCTGGGCCAGGCAATTGTCGTTAAACGGTGTTGGGCCGCAGATGTAGTACATCCTGCCTGCCACATCGCCGACCAGGCGCTCGATCAGTTCCGCCGACAGATGCCCGGCCAGGCCGGTATAGCCGTCGGCGGGCCGTGAAACGATTTCGGTCAGCGTGAAGTTGTCGTGCGCTGCCGCGAGCTCGCGCAATTCCTGCTGGAAGATCACGTCGTCGGCGTAGCTGTTGCCGTAGATCACCTGAAAGCGCCACGGCAGGTGGCGATCGAGCATATCCAGGATCATGCTGCGCGCCGGCACGATGCCTGAGCCGCCGGCGAGAAAGACCAGCTCGCTGCCGTGAAACAGCGGGTTGTGGAAGAAGGTGCCCATGGGTCCGCTGCTCTCCAGCCGCTGGCCGACCGCGACGCGGTCGAGCAGGTAGTGGCTGACATAGCCATCCCGCGCGCGCTTGATAGTCAGGTCATAGTGGCTGCGCACCGACGGCGACGACGAGATCGCGTAGGGGCGCGCCGTCTGCACGCCGTCGATGTCCACGTACAGATTGACATACTGCCCCGCCTGGAACGGCGGCAGCTCGCCTGCGAGCGGCACCAGGCGGAGCGTGCGGGTGCTCGGCGTCTCGTCGATGATGTCGGCGATCGTGAGCGCGATGCGCGTGGGGTGCAGTTGCGCGAGTGTTGCGCCGACTGCGTGCCTGAGCTCGCTGAAATCGCTGCCGTGCTGCTCCAGCTGGTGCTTGTCGGCCATTGCCTCGGCATAGCCGGCCACGGCGTTGAGGAGGGTAGTGTCAGGCATGGGCCAATTCCTTCTGTAACAGATGTTTCAACACGGCGCGCGCAGTCGCTTCGCCCGACATATAGGCAGGCTGGAAGCCCCCCATGCCGACCCAGCTGCCGGCGTTGTAGAGGCCTGCCACCCCTTGCAGGCGATCGCGGAACAGTTCGGAATCGACGGTGTGCTGCTTGAAGCCGTAGATCGCGCCGTCCGGGCTGTTGAGGTAGCGCATCATGGTCAGCGGCGTGGCCACTTCGAGCTCCTCGATGTGCTCGCGCAGCCTGGGAAAGACGGCCTCGATCAGTTGCATCAGCAATTCGCCCTGCTCGTACTTGGTGCGCAGATAGTCCCCGGGCGGCAGCTTGCGCCACATCTCGCCGTATTGCAGCGCCACCAGCGAGATCAGGCTCTTGCCCGGTGGCACCAGCTTGGTATCGACGAAGTTGTAGCAGGTGGCCATGCCGAACAGCGGCTTGTCGAAGCTGCTCATGCGCTCGTGGATCGCATCGTTGTCGGTGGTGCTGCCGATGAAGGTCGAGGCGGTGGTGATGCCGACGGCTTCCGGCGGGCAATCGAGCCCGACGTACACGACCAGCGCCGAGGTGCCCATGCGCCGCGATTTGAAATCCTGCTGGATTTCCAGCGGCGGCGCGTCCCAGTCGAGCAGCTCGTTGTAGGTGACCAGCGGGCTGGCATTGGACAGCACCGCGTCGCAGCGGACGGTCTCGCCCGAGGCCAGCCGCACGCCGCTCACGCGCCGGCCTTCGGTGAGGATCTTCTCGGCGCCGCAGTTGAAGCGCACCTCGCCACCGGCACGCAGGAAGGCGTCGAGCAGGGCGCTGGACAGGGCCTGCGAGCCGCCGCGGATATTCCAGGGCTTGAAGGTGCAATAGGCGAACAGCATCGCCATCAGGTCGGCAAACGGCAGCTGGCTTGGCGGCACACCCAGATAGCACCAGTAGATGGCGATCGTGGAGATCAGCTTGTCATCGTCGAAGAACTCGTCCAGCACGTCCTGCGCCGGGCGCAGGCCGTAGGCGACATAGGTCGGGCAGGTCGCCTGCAGCATCGCGGCGTCGTTGGCGCGGCGGCACTGCGGCAGTTGCAGGAAGTTTTCCATGGTCAGCTTCGAGGCCATGTCGAAGAAGCGCTCGATGGCGTCGCTTTCCTGCGGGTAGTTGGCCTGCAGCTGCTTCATCATGCCCTTCCAGCTCGCCGGCAGCGTGGTGTCGAACAGGCCGGGGATCACCAGCCGGTACAGTTCGTGTTCCTGCACGAACTCGACCTTGTCGAGCACGCCCAGGTCGGCAAACAGCTGGCGCATGATGAAGGGCTGCGCCTCGGTGCCGAGGCCGCTCAGCTGGTGCAGCGCGACTTCGAATTCGTAATCGCCGCGTATGAACGAGGTGGCGCAGCCACCGGGAACATTGTGCCGCTCCAGCAGCAGGGTCTTGCAGCCGCTGCGCTGCAGCTTGGTGGCGGCGGTCAGCCCGGCATTGCCGGCACCGATCACCACCGCGTCAAAATGCGCCATCCGTGTCTCCTTATCTTGTCGATGTAAAGATTTGGTTGAAATAAGCCGCCATGGCCGTGCTCGGCATACCGTCGGTCAATGCGGGGCCGCAGTCGTCGCGGCTGCGAGCGGCTAATCTTGCCGATGCCAAGATTTAGCGTAGAGGGAAATCTTGTCGACGTCAACATGGTGCGCGGGTTGACGTCAGAGCGAGACCCGGGAGGGGGAAGAGGGGCGTTGTGCTGCTGCGGTGGCGGGCCCGCGTGGCCGGGCGCTTGCATGCTCCTCCCGGGCCAGTACGGTAATGTTTGATTGCCGACGAGTCGGCCAGGCACGGCCCGTGCAGCTTAGTAGGCGCGGGGGGCTCGAACCCGTGGCTCAGTCGAACAGCTTGCGCATCAGTTCCTGCAGGTCCTGCTGTGGCTGCGTGCTGTCGGTGTTGCGCAAGAGGCCGCTGGTGGCGAGTGTCGAGAAGCCGTGCACCAGGCTCCAGGCCTTGATCCAGCTCAGTTGCCCCGGTGCCGGGCCGTGCGTGGCCTCGAGCGCGTGAATGGCGTCGAACACCGGCTGGCGCGCCGCCTTGAAGGCGCTGACCAGCGCCGCATCCTGCCAGTCGATTCTGGGATCGCGGAACATCAGGTCGAACAGCGCCGGGTTGTCGAGCGCGAACTGGATATAGCCCATCCCCGCCACCTTGGCGCGGGCGGTGGGATCGGACGGCTCGTCGCTCAGCATCCGCTGCTGTACCTGCAGCATGCGCTGAAAGCCGATGCAGGCCAGTGCCGTCAACAGGCCCGCGATATTGCCGAAATGGTGGGTGGGCGCGGCGTGCGAGACGCCGGCCTGGCGCGCGCAGGCGCGCAGCGTCAGCGCCTCCGGCCCCTGTTCGCGCAGGATCTGCTCGGCGGCCGACAGCAAGGCATTGCGCAGATCGCCATGGTGATAACTGGATTCGCTCATATGTTGACAATGTAAAGCCAGCCCAACTACGATGGCAACTTTACGATGTCAAGATTTGTGGTGCCGCGTATCGATAGCGGCTGCCACTTTGGTCGCCGACGTGCTGCCATCGCATGGCGCCAGCCCGCCGCAGGTGGGCCATGCCATACCGGGCCCGGCTGCATGGTGGCCATCACACTCGCTCACGGGGAAAACTCAATGTCGGATGGCAAGCGTGCCGTCATCATCGGCGGCAGCATGGCGGGCCTGCTCGTGGCGGCGGCGGTCGCGCCCTTTTTCGAGCAGGTGCTGATTCTCGAACGTGACACCCGGCGTGAGGCGATCGTGCCGCGCAAGGGCGTGCCGCAAGGGGCGCATGTGCACGGTTTTCTGGCCGCGGGCCGCATCGCGCTGGAGCAATTGTTGCCCGGCATCGTCGACGACGTGGTGGCGCAGGGCGGTGCGGTCGGCGACATGCTGAAGGATGCGCTGTTCTATGTCGGCAAGCGCACGCGCTTCGTCAGCGGCGACAGCGGCATCGCTGGCCTGGTGGCGAGCCGGCCGTTGCTCGAACACGTGGTGGCCGGGCGGGTCGCCGCCATCGGCCAGGTCGAGCTGCGCCACGGGGTCAGCGTTGGCGGCCTTGTCTTCAGCGGCGACGGCAGGCGCGTCGTCGGCGTCAGCTACAGCGCGGATGGCGCTGCGCCGCAAACGCTCGACGCGGACCTGGTGATCGACGCCAGCGGCCGTGGCAGCCGCTCCCGCCAGTGGCTGCAGCAGGCGGGCTTTCCGCTGCCCATGCAGGATACGCTCACGGTCAACGTCACCTACAGCAGTTGCTGGTTCCGGCGGAGCGAGCCGCACGACGCCGGGGTGCGCGCGGTGTTCGTGGCGCCCGATGCCGCCAACCCCGTGCCGTCCGGCATGATGGAGCAGGAAGGGGAGCGCTGGATCGTCAGCTGCGGCAGCTATGGCGACAGCGCCGCGCCGGCGACGCTGGAGGCATTCCGCGACTATATCCGCCGCCACAGCGCGCCGGAGATCGACGCGGTCATCTCACAGGCCGAGGCCATCGGCGCCCCGCAACGCTTCAAATACCCGGCCAGCGTGCGCAACCGCTACGATAAGCTGTCGCGCTTTCCTGCGGGCTATCTCGTCACGGGCGATGCGCTGTGCAGCTTCAATCCTGTTTACGGCCAAGGCATGACCATCGCGGCGCAACAGGCCTTGGCGCTGCGCGACTGCCTGGCAGCCGGCGGCGAGCGGATCTGGCCTGCATTCTTCAGACGCGCCGCCAGGGTGGTGGCCGACCCGTGGGAATTCGCAATCGCCAGCGACCTTGCGCTGCCTTGCGTGGCGGCGAAGCGCCCGTTTGGCTTTGGCTTGATGCAACGCTATGTCGAGCGGGTCATGCACGCCGCCAGCCGCGATATGGCCGTGGCCCGTGCGGTGCTGCGCGTGGTGCACTTGCTGGACAGGCCGAGCGCCCTGCTCGCGCCAGCGGTGGTCTACCGGGCGCTGCGCGCGGGCCGGACCTGACGGTTGCGGGAGATAGGCTCGAATAAAGGCTGGGCGCGGCGATGGCGGCTGCCTCGCCCGGGCTGTCCTCTACGATCTGGATCACCCCGGCGCGCACCTGCCTGCCGTGCAACGCGAGGCCCAGCGCGGCCACCACGGCCGGCACCACGGCAGGCCGCCGGGCTTGATCGATTGTCGCTACCGGCGGGCGGTCACGAGGGGTTGAGCATGCAGATATCCTGCTCCTGCCGCTCGCTGATGAAGGCATAGGTGTTCTTGCCGTTGGTCTTGGCCTTGTACATCGCCAGGTCCATGGCCTTGTGCAGCTGTTCGGCATCGCTGCCGTCGATCGGGAACAGGGCAACCCCCACGCTGGCGCCGAGCGTCAGCGGTACGCCGCCGAATTCGACCGGCAGGTTCACGCGGTCGATGAAACGCCGCGCCAGCATGGCGACATCGTCCTGCTGCTCGGCCCGTTCGAGCAGCACCGCGAACTTGTCGCGGCCGATGCGTGCGATGGTGTCGGTCTTGCGCAGCGCCGCCAGCAGCCGTGCGCCGATCTGGCGCAGCACCAGCTCGCAGGCTTCCTCGCCATAGCGCTCGTTGACCTGGCGGAAGCCGTCCAGATCGATCAGCAGCGTGGCGACCTTGAACAGCTCGCGCTTGGCACGGTACAGCGCGTGGTTGAGCCGGTCGTCGAAGAGGAAGCGGTTGGGCAGGCCGGTGACCGGGTCCAGCCCGCCGTGGGCGCGGTCGGTGACCATCGCCACCGGCCGCCCCGAGAACGGCCGCACGCTGCGCAGCCAGCGCAACTTGGCGAGCAGCAGGCTCGGGTTCAGCTGGCGCGGCAGCACGTCGTCGACGCCGGCCTGCAGCGCGGCCTCGATCTGCCCATGCTGGGCGAAATCGACCAGCGCGATGACCAGCGGCGGCTGGCCCTGCATATTGTCGCGCAACGATCCGACCAGCTCGCTCAACAGCGATGCCTGCGGTGCCACCAGCACCAGATCGGGCGACGATGCCACCGTCAGCGCCACGGCACCGGCCGGGTCGGCCGTCTGCCTGACCTTGTCGCCGCGCCGCGCCAGCTCTGCGGCAAACGGGCCGGCAACGTCCTGTTCCGCGACGATCAGAATCGACAATCTGTCGTCGGCGAGCTTGGCGGTCATGGTGGCGATCCCTCTATAGTCGTTATGTGTAGCCATTATAGGCATGTTGCGCCCCCCCGTGATGTGGGATAGTGGCGGTCGGCGAGACGCGGCTGGCTAAGTGTGGCCGGCGAGACGCGGCTGGCCAAATGCAGCCGACAAGGTGCGGTCTGCAAAGATGCCGCCCGGCAAGTCGCCTCCGGCCACCCACAGCGGGAACCCGCGGGCCCGGCCCTGGTCCGAGTGCCGCGCATCATGATTTGAACACGGCAACAGAATCCATTCATCAACCTGACGGAGCACTACCATGGCAATGGACGTAATCGACTACGAAATCTTCGGCGACGACATGCAGTATGTCGAAGTGGAACTCGACCCGGGCGAGGCCGCCGTGGGCGAGCCGGGCATGATGATGTACATGCAGGACGGCATCGAGATGGACACCATCTTCGGCGATGGCTCGGCCCAGCAGTCGGGCTTCATGGGCAAGCTGCTCGGTGCGGGCAAGCGGCTGCTGACCGGCGAATCGATGTTCACCACGGTGTTCCACAACGAGGGTTCGGGCAAGCGCCGCATCGCGTTTGCCGCGCCGTTTCCGGGCAAGATCGTGCCGGTGCAGTTGCCCGACATCGGCGGCACGCTGATCTGCCAGAAGGATGCCTTCCTCTGCGCCGCCAAGGGCGTGTCGATGGGTATCGCCTTCCAGAAGAAGCTCGGCGCCGGTTTCTTCGGCGGCGAGGGCTTCATCATGCAGAAGCTCGAAGGCGACGGTCTGGCCTTCATCAACGCCTGCGGCGCGATCGCCGAGAAGGTGCTGGCGCCGGGCGAGACGATCCGGGTCGATACCGGCTGCGTGGTGGCCTTCCAGCCCAGCATTGATTTCGACATCCAGTTTGTCGGCAAGGTCAAGAGCGCGCTGTTTGGCGGCGAGGGGCTGTTCTTTGCCACGCTGCGCGGGCCGGGCAAGGTGTGGCTGCAGTCGCTGCCGCTGTCGCGGCTGGCCAACCGCATCGTGCTGGCCGCACCGGCGGCCGGCGGGCGCAGCCAGGAGCAGGGCTCGGTGCTCGGCGGCGCGGTGCTGGGCGGCCTGTTTGGCGGTGATGAGTAAATGCGGCGTGTTCCCGCGCGGCTGTTCGGGCCGGGGCTCGCTGCAGGCGGCGAGGCGGTCGAGCTCGAACTGAGCGACGGCGCGCTGGCCGTGCCCGGCCGGCCCGAGCTGGCGGTCGCGCTGTCGCAGGTGAGCCTGACGCTGGCCGGCTTCGGCCTCGACGAGTGGCAACTGGCCTGGCAGGCGGGGGACGCGCGCTATGCCGCGCATCTGGCCGACAAGGCAAGCCTGCAGCGGCTCGCAGCACGGCCACCGGCGGGCCTGCTGGCGCAGGTGGCGGCTGTCGGCCGCGCCGGGCGGCAACGCCAGCGCCGCGCCATGACACTATGGGGCGTGCTCGGGCTCGCCGTGCTGCTGCCTTTTCTGCTGCTTGGGCTGTTCGTCTGGCAATCGGCGCGCATCGCCGGCTGGCTTGCCGACCGCATTCCGATCGAGCAGGAGCGCCAGCTCGGCGAGCTGGTGTTCGCGCGCGAGAAGCCCGCTCTCAAGCTCATCGGGCGCGGGCCAGCCGCGCAGGCCGTGAGCGAGATCGGCGCGCGCCTGACGCAAGGCTCGGCTTACCGCTACCGCTTCTACCTCGCGCAATCGCCCGAGGTGAACGCCTACGCCGTGCCCGGCGGCACCGTCGTTGTCTACACCGGCTTGCTGGCGCGGGCGGACAGCGCCGAGGAGCTGGCCGGTGTGCTGGCGCACGAGGTGCAGCATGTGGAGCGCCGCCACTCGCTCAAGGCGCTGGTGCACGGGCTCGGGCTCTCGGCGCTGGCCTCGCTCGCGCTGGGTGACGCCAGTGGCGGCGTGGCGGCCGGCATGGCGCAGCAGCTGGCCGGGCTCAGTTTCAGCCGCGAGCAGGAAAGCGATGCCGATCTGCATGGGCTGGATGCGCTGCGCCGTGCCGGCATCGCGCCGCAGGGCATGTTGCGCTTCTACCGCAAGCTGGCCAGCTCGCAAGGTGGCGCCACCCCGGCGATGCTCTCCACCCATCCCACCAGCGATGCCCGCTTTGCCGCGCTGGAGGCCGAGCTTGGCAAAAAAGGCGGATGGCCGGCGAGGCCTTTGCCGTATGATTGGGGGACGATCAAAGCCAGCCTCAAGCCATGAACCTTCCCAATCACGAGCTCTCCATGTCGGTGCTGATGACGCCGGACATGGCCAACTTCTCCGGCAATGTGCACGGCGGCACCATCCTCAAGCTGCTCGACCAGGTCGCCTACGCCTGTGCCAGCCGCTATGCCGGCCGTTATGTCGTCACGCTGTCGGTGGACCAGGTGATGTTCCGCCAGCCCATCCATGTCGGCGAGCTGGTGACCTTTCTCGCCTCGATCAACCACACCGGCCGCACCTCGATGGAGGTCGGCATCAAGGTGATCGCCGAGGACATCCGCGGGCAGGCCGTGCGTCATACCAACAGCTGCTACTTCACGATGGTGGCGGTGGACGAGGAAGGCCGCGCCACGCCGGTGCCGCCGCTCGATCTGCGCACGCCCGAGCAGGTGCAGCGCTTCGAGGCGGCCCAGTTGCGCCGCCAGCTGCGGCAGGAATTCGAGCAGCGCGCCGGGCAGATACGGGCCAGCGGCGGCTGACGCCGTGGCGGTGCGGGCTGCCGCCTGGTCGCGGGAACTTCCCATTGCTGTGTTAGACTAATCGCTCTAGTCGAATATGCCGTCGTCAATGTGGCGACAGCCCCTCCGGAGTTGCAGTTCATGTACCGATCCCTTGCCGGCCGCCAGGCCTACCTTCGTCTCGCGCAGCTGCGCCTGCTGTTCGCGCTGCTGGCCTTGTTCGCCGTCGCCGGCTGCTCCGGCACCGTGGCGGTCAAGGATATCCCGCTCGAAACGCTGAAAGCCAAGTACGCCAACGCCGAGTCGAAGTTCGTCGACATCGACGGCACCATGGTGCACTACCGCATCGAGGGCAAGGGCCCGACCATCGTGCTGCTGCACGGCATCGTCGCCTCGCTGCAGACCTGGGACGGCTGGACCGAGCGGCTGAAGGGCCGCTACCGCATCGTGCGCCTCGACGTGCCCGGCTTCGGCCTGACCGGGCCGATGGCGAGCGGCAACTACACCACGGCAGGCTACGTCGATTTCCTCGACAAGTTCCTGGCGCGCGTCGGCGTCGACAACTGCGTGATGGCCGGCAACTCGCTCGGCGCCTTCTTCGCCTGGAACTACGCCGTGGCCCACCCGGAGAAGGTCAGCAAGCTGGTGCTGCTCGATTCGCCCGGCTTCCAGCAGCCGGTGCCGTTCATCGTCAAGCTGGCGCAGACCCCCGGCGCCGACAAGGTGGTGACATCGATGACACCGCGCTTCATGGTTGCCGCCAACCTGCGCGACGTGTACATGAACAAGGGCCTCGTCACCGATGCGCTGGTCGACCGCTACTACGAGATGACGCTACGGCCGGGCAACCGCGATGCCTATGTGAAGATCTTCCGCGAGATGGTGGAGCGCTCGAAGACCGACTCGCCCGGCATCGACAAGATCACCATGCCCACACTGATCATGTGGGGTAAGCAGGACCCATGGGTGCCGCTGTCGGTGGCGATGCGCTGGCTCAAGGCGCTGCCGAGCGCGCAATACGTGTTCTACGACGGCGTCGGCCACATGCCGATGGAAGAGCTGCCGTGGCGCTCGTCGCAGGATCTCGACCGCTTCATCCAGACCGGCAGCGTGGGCACCGAGACGGTGGTCAACATGCGCTGAGCGCCCGCGCGCCACAACACCAGGCCACCCAGCGCGGCCTTTTTTGCGTCGTTGTGGTGTGGATGCCGCAGCCCGGGCGGCTTTGCGGCGGGCAAACAGCGCATCTGGCAGCGGGCCGGCCGCCGCCGCGCTACACTGTCAGCTTGTCGAAAACCGCCCCGGAGCATGTGATGGCCGATTTCCCCCAAGACATCTATACCGAGCCCAGCCCGCTCGACGTCGATACCCTTGCCAACCTCGGCCCGCTGCGCCCCATGGCCGGCATCTGGCAGGGCACGCGCGGGCTCGACGTGAAGCCTAAAGCCGAAGGCCCGAAGAAGCAGGCCTATGTCGAGCGCTACGAGCTGCAGCCGACCGACCCGCAGACCAACGGCCCGCAACTGCTCTACGGCCTGCGCTACCACATCCATATCACCAAGCCCGAGCAGGTGAAGACCTACCACGAGCAGGTCGGCTACTGGCTGTGGGAGCCGGCTACCGAGACGGTGGTCCACACGCTCACCATCCCGCGCGGCCAGGTGGTCATGGCGGTGGGCAAGGTCAAGCCCGATGCAACCGAGTTCGAGCTGGTGGCGACGGCCGACGACCCGAATTTCGGCATCCGCTCGACGCCGTTCCTCGACTACGGCTTCCGCACCGTCGAGTTCCGCATCAAGGTGACGATCCACCCTGACGGCAGCTGGGGCTACGACGAAGACACGGTGATGATGATCCGCGGCCAGAGCGAGCCCTTCCACCACACCGACCGCAACCTGCTCAGCAAGCTCGCCGAGCCGACGCCCAACCCGCTCGCGCGTTAGTCCGCCGCCTGGCGCTAGCCCCGACAAGCCGGCAATTGCCGGCTTTGTTCTATGCTGTAGTGAGGCCGGCAGGCGGCCTCGGCACCGGCAAGGGAGGGCGAATGCTGACGTCACCGGCCTGTCACCGCGCGCGCGCCACGCCAATGCAGCGTGCGCTTCATGCCCTGATCGCGCTGTTCTGCGTGCTGCTCGCCGCCTGCGCGACGGCGCCACGGCCCGACCTGGCGCGCCTGTACCGGGTTGCCGACAACGCCTCCGACACCACGCCGCTGGTGCTGATCCCCGGCCTGTTCGGCTCCAAGCTGCGCGACCGCCGGACCGGCGCCGAAGTGTGGCCGGGCTCGGGTTACGACGTGTTGTTCAGCGACTATCAGCGCCTCGCCTTGCGCTTCGACCCGACGAGCCTGCAGGTGCTGGCCGATTCGCTCGAGGCCTACGACATCGCCGACCAGGTGCTGGGGCGCGACATCTACGGGCCGATCGTGAAAACCCTCGAACGCTACGGCGGTTACGTGCGCGGCGTGCCGGGCACCCCGGTGAAGCCCGGCGAGCGGCGCTACTACGTGTTTCCCTACGATTTCCGCCAGGACAACACGCAGCACGCGCAGGCGCTGGAGCGGCTGATCGACACCATCCGCCAGGATTACGGCGACCCGGGGCTGCGCGTCGATTTCGTCGCGCACAGCATGGGCGGGCTGGTGGCGCGCTACTACCTGCGCTACGGCACCTCGCGCGTGCGCAAGTTCATCCTGCTCGGCACCCCCAATCTCGGCTCGGTGTCGTCGCTGCATGCCTTTCTCGCCGGCGAGCCGATCGGGCTCGGCCGCATCCCGCCCGAGGTGCTGGCGACGCTGCCGAGCGGCTACGAGCTGTTTCCCCACCCCCTGCTGAGCTGGCTGATCGACGCGGAAGGCCACACGTTGCACGAAGACCTGTTTGCCCCCGAAACCTGGCAGCGCTACCGCTGGGGCGTCTACGACCCGGCCGTCGAGGCCCGCCTGCTCGGCCCGGGCGGGCCACAGGCCAGCGCGCGGCTGGCAGCGCTGCGGCGCTTCTTCGCCTACCGCCTCGAACGCGCGCGGCGCTTTTTGTGGGCGCTGTCGACGCCCGAGCCGGCCACGCCGATCCGCTATGTGCTGTTCGGCGGCGACTGCGGGCTGACCCCGGCCAGACTGCTGATGGAGCAGGATAAGGGCCAGCCCCAGGTACGGCTGACCCCCGGCGACATCCGCCACCCGCAGCCCGGCGTGCCCTACGAGGAGCTGATGCTGGAGCCCGGCGATGGCCGCGTCACCAAGCCCTCGCTGCTGGCGCGCGAATCGCTGGACCCGATGGACGAGCAGAGCGAGGACAATTTCCTGCCGATCGCCTACTGGTTCTTCCTGTGCGAGAACCACGACCAGCTCACCAACAACATCAACTTTCAGGACAACCTGCTCAACGTGCTGCTGTCGCGCAATCTGCCGTGGGAGGGCGCGGCGGGTGGGAAATAGGGCATTGCGGGCATAGGCAAAATAAACCTTATCGTCTAAATACAAATTTGCCGCTGATGTGTGTGATTTGGAGGAGATTAAATGGATCACGCATACCTGGCCCACTTTGTACGCCACTTGGGCCGGTCAATATTCCTGCGCGGACTTGTGGCCCCTTGGGAAGCTTTGATCAGGCTGATCCAAACTTCACCACATTGCTTGGTGATACGCCTGGTCCCCTTGGCAGTAACGACTATGGCAGCCCCAGCCTGCCGGTGTTGGCTTGGCGGTAGCCGCTACGCTTCAGCGCCGTCATCAGGTATCGTTCGTCTTGGGTGAGCTGGTGGTACTTATTCATCAAGGCATCCTTTTTCTTGGCGGAAGTCGGATGCTTTCAGTATCTCAGCTTGCCCTCCTTTTCGGGGCCGTGTTGCACTTACTTTGTGAATCCGCGATTGGAAACTTCGGTCACCTCCGGACGAGTATGCTGAGTTGTACGAGATGCTTGTTACTGCAGAGGGAAATATTCCATACATGTACCTAGATAGTAAAAACAAGGTCACCGTTGGAATTGGAACTTACTTGCGGACGGTTGACGATGCCAAGCAACTACGCATGTATGACGCGAAAACCAAGATATTGGCGCCTGATGAAGACAAGGCCTCGGAATTCAAGTCAGTAGTCAGTGCAAAGCCGGCTCCACCTAAAGGCGGGAAATGGAAAAATCATCCTCCTGCAACGGCATACTACATATTCACCAAGCTTGTCATGACTCCCTCAGACATTGGTGAGCGCTGGCTAAGGGACGTCAAACAATTTCAAAAACAGCGGCCAACCTATTTCAAAGGTTTTGCTACCTACCCGGCGAAGGCTAAACAGGCACTCACCGACATTGCCTATCAATATGGCGCATCGGGAGCGGCAAAGAATGCTGCCAAGGGTAAGTTGAAGGAGTATGCCGAGAAGGGCGATTGGAAGTCGGCCGCGACCGTTTGCTCGGCATTGGAGGGCCAGAAGAGTCGGAATGACAAACGGAAAGCGTTATTCGACGCCGCAGATAGTGCTCCAGCAGCCAAAATGCCCTGACCGCGAACAGTTTTACTGCAGGCGTTCGAGTGTTACTAGCCTGCTGGTGGGAGTCATCCGGGTCATCAACAGCAACTTGGTACTGGCAAATGTGCCTTGCGTGGCTGATTGCCCGATGCTGATCAACAGATCATCGATGCCATCGCCGTCAAAATCGGCCCGTGCAACGACCTTCAACCGGACTTCCCAGGTCTTTTCGCCAACGACTAACACTCCATGATCCAATTTGGCCTTGATCCGGGGTTGATAGCTTAGCCAGCTCTTGCCCTTCGACTCCGCCATATAGGCGGCATCTGCGTCGATGCTGCTGAATGTCGCCGTCAGTGTTGGTGGCAGGAGTGCAAGTGAGCCAGGCAAGAGATGAAATCCGCTGACATAGCTGGTTTTCGCAGGCGTCGCCTGACCGAGCCGTTGCAATGCATTGAGCACCAAGCTCGCTCTCCTGTGTCAATCCCCAGTCTCCTTGTGGCTCGTACCCTTGCTTGCGCAATGCCAACAGATCCAGGCAATTTTTTGCTTGTGACACCCGTCCATCCCGAATTTCATCGATTGGGTAGTCGAACGTATCGGCAAGTCGTTCACCAATATTGCCTAGCTATTTCAGACCGAGCTCAGGTGACCAGCAGATGGACAGGTTCGTTGGTGCAGGAATCGAAGGCGAACGGAAGGGGTGGCGTTGCACTGCGAGGGAGTCTGACCAAGCGTTCGACGTAAACAACTGGACGACAAGACAGGTGTACAACAGGCCGGCTGGCTGAGCTGACATTGCTTCATCCTTCAGGCGTTGCCTCCTGCACTGGCAGTTGACGCAACGGTGCAGTTTTGACTGATCAAGTGCTGCTAGTCTCATGATAGACGATAGCCCGAGCGAGCTGCTGGCAACGATCTGCCGGTCGCCGGCCGGGCAAGCATGCGTCATTCGGCGCGGTTGGCGTGAGTCCAATGGCGGTGCGGGCAGAGCGGCGTCAACCTTCCTGGCAGCAGGTCAAAAAATAGTCTAATAGCATAGGTGACCCATCCCTCTGGAGCGACCATGCAACCGAGCCTCACCCTGCCCGGCGGCGGGCTGCCGCCGCGTCCGCCGGCACCGCCCGGGCAATTCCTGATCGGCAACCTGCTGCCGTTCAAGCGCGACATGCTGGGCTTTCTGGCAAACACGCGCGCCGAGTTGGGCGATGTGTTTCGCGTCAGGCTAGGCAAACGCAGCCTGTTCATTTTCTCGCATCCCGATGTTGCCGAGCAGGTGCTGATCAAGGAGCGTGACAGCTTCGGCAAGCTGGCCGAGCTTGGCGGCGAGGTGCGCGGCCTGCCGCTGGTGCTGGGACGGGGTTTGGTGGTGAATTTCGGCGAGTCGTGGAAGCGCCAGCGGCAGATGATGCAGCCGATCTTCCACAAGACGCAGATCGCGCTGATGGCGACCGCCATGACCGATGCCGGCACGCGCCTGCTCGACCGCTGGCAGCAGCGCTATGCGCCCAGCGCGCAGATCGACGTGGCGCAGGAGATGATGCGCGTCACCGTCGATATCGTCAGCCAGACCATGTTCGGCTCCGACCTGCTCGATCGCACCGACGAGCTCGGCAAGTCGTTCACGGCGCTGCTGCGCTATGCCTTTGCCAGCTTCACCAACCCGCTGATGCCGCCGCCCCGCTGGCCCACGCCGGGCAACCGTCATTTCCGGCGCATGCTGGGGCAGCTCGACGAGATGATCTACGAGGTGGTCGACCGCCGCGTGCAGAGCAGGGTGCTGCATGGCGACCTGCTCGACATGCTGCTCGCCGCCAGGGACGACGCCAGTGGCGAGGGGATGCCGATCCGCCAGCTGCGCGACGAGATCGCCACGATCTTCGGCGCCGGGCACGAGACCACGGCCAACGCGCTGACCTGGGCCTTCTACCTGCTGTCGCTACACCCCGACGCCGCTGCCCGGCTGCGTGCCGAGCTGGCGCAGGTGCTCGGCGGGCGCACGCCGGTATTCGACGATCTGGCCCGGCTCAGCTACACGCGGGCGGTGTTCGAGGAGTCGATGCGGCTCTATCCGCCCGCGCCGGTGCTGCCGCGTGCCGTGATGCGCGATACCACGGTCGGTGGCTACCTGATGCGGCATGGCGACCGCACGATGACCAATGTCCACCTGATCCACCGCCATCCGGCGTACTGGGAGGCGCCCGAGCGCTTCGACCCGGCGCGCTTCCTGCCGCCGCAGAGCGACGTGGCGCGCCACCGCTGCGCCTACCTGCCATTCGGCGCCGGCCCGCGCGTGTGCATCGGCAACCATTTCGCGATGATGGAGGGGCAACTGCTGCTGGCGCAGATTCTGCAGCGCTACCGGCTGACGCTGGTGCCGGGCCACCCGGTCGAGGCCGAGGTCGCCGTCACCATGCGACCGCGCCACGGCATGCGCATGACGCTGCAGCCGGTTTGAGCCAGGGCCAGAGGCCGCGCCAGACGGGCCTTCCGGCCGGCCTGGAGGGCGCGCCGGTATTGGCGTGCAGGGCGATGGCCCGATGCGTGCCTGGCCGGCGACTTGGCCATGTCGCGCAGATTGAGGCCGGCACCGCCCGGTTGACGGCGCAAGCCAGGGCCCGCGCCCCAAGACGCGGCCTGGCGTTGCCGGCATGACAAGACCTAGTGCGGCGCCCGCTCGATCAGGGCGTAGGCCGAGTGGTTGTGGATGGATTCGAAGTTCTCCGCCTCGACGCGGTAATCCCCGATGCGGGAATCGTGTTCGAGCGCCAGTGCGATGTCGCGCACCAGATCCTCGACAAACTTCGGGTTGTCGTAGGCGCGCTCGGTCACGTACTTTTCGTCGCTGCGCTTCAACAAGCCGTACACCTCGCACGACGCCCCCTGTTCGGCCACCGCCACCAGCGTCTCGATCGTCATCGGCCCCAGCAACTGGGCCTCGATGCCGATGTGCGAGCGCTGGTTGTGGGCGCCGTAGGCCGAGATTTCCTTCGAGCACGGGCACAGGCTGGTGGCCGGTACCATCACCCGCATGCGGAAATCCGGCGCACGATGCGGCGCGAGCGACACGCGCCACGTGACCTGATGGTCGAGCAGGCTCTCGACGCCCGATACCGGCGCCGCCTTGGCGATGAAGTAGGGAAAGTCGACGGCCAGCGTGCCGCTGTCCGCATCGAGCCGCGTCAGCATCGCCTGCGCCAGCGCGGTGAAGCGCGCCGCGTCGAGCGGTACGGCGGCATCGTCGGTCAGCAGCTCGATGAAGCGCGACATGTGCGTACCTTTGACATGGGCCGGCAGGCCCACGCTCATAGACCAGGTGCCGACCGTCGCGGCCGGCCGGGCGCCACCAGCGAGCCGCAGCGGGTAGCGCACATCCTTCACGCCGACGGCGGTGATCGCAAGATTGCGCACATCCGGCAGCGACTGGATGTCGGGCAGCGGTAAGCGTTCAGGGGCGTTCATCGTCGTCCTCCGCTCAGGCGAACTTGGCCGGGAACTGCTTGGCCAGCGCCCCTGCCAGCGCGTCGGCGATGACGTACATGTGGTCCTTCATCGCCGCCCAGGTCTCGGCTTCCTGCGCGTACTGCTTGTCACGCAACTGCGTGATCTGCTGGATGTGGTGGCCGCCGTGGGCCAGCAGCAGGCCGCGCAGCGTGTCGAGCGGCAGGTTGGGGTTGGCGCCGCTCAGGAACACGGCGATCTCGCCCGCGTTGTCGGTCAGCGCCTTGGTGGCGGCATCCTGCTTGGCGGTGCTGCGCGCCTTGGCCGCTTCGAGATATTGCTTGACCGCGCCGTAGTGGCCGGTCAGCAGGCCAAACAGCCTGTCCGACGCGGGTTTGCCGTAGAAGGGCTCGATCGCGCCGGCGATCTGCCTGGCATTGGCCACCACCTGTTTTTCGGCTTCGGCGGCGGCGGCCGTGTTGCCGGCCAGCGTCTGTTCCACCACGTCGCGTACCCAGAACGCATGGCCGACCCACAGGTCGCGCAGTACGGCGCGGGTCTGCTCGAGTTTCGGGGCGGCGGTGGTCGCGGTGTCGTGCGGACAGTCATGCGCCAGCACGGGCATGGCAGGCAGCGCCAGGGCGGCGAGCAGGGCAGAGGAAAGCAACAGGCGGGAAGTGCGGTTCATGATGATCTCCTGACAGGATTAAGCATTGAGGGGGAATGCGTGGGAAGGGCCGAACCGGCCACGGCGGAGGCGCGGTGTGTCGCCCGGTTGGCTGTGGTTGCCGTGCCGCTTGCTCCTTGGCCGTGCGCACGGTCTCGGGCCCTCCGGTGGACTGCCAGACCAGTCTAGAAGATAAAAGGCACTTTGTACATATAAATATGTGTAAAGTGTTTATAGTGGCGCAAGGCGCTATAATGGGTGGGTCAGCAGGCCAGCCCGGCCCGCCCGCAGAACGAAGGAATCGACCCATGCTGGACATGCTCGGAAACCGGCAGAAGGAACTGCTGCAACTGCTGTTGCGCAATAAGGATGGCCTCACCGCCGACGAGCTGTCGCAACAGCTGCAGATCACGCGCAATGCCGTGCGTCAGCACCTCGCCGCGCTCGAAAACGACCGTCTGGTGGCGCAAGGCCAGACCCGCCCCTCCGGCGGCCGCCCGCAGCAGCTCTATGTGCTCACCGACGCCGGCCGCGAATGCTTTCCGCGCCACTACTCATGGTTCGCACAACTCCTGATCGAGTCGATCAAACAGGAGGCCGGCGCCGACGCGCTCGGCGAACGCCTGGGCCGGCTCGGCGAACAGGTCGCGCAACAGGTGCGCAGCCAGCACCCCGGCCTGCCCACGCTGCCGGCACGCATCCAGCGCCTGGCCGAGGTGATGGCCGACCTCGGCTACGACGCCACGGTGGCCGAATCGAAAGACGCGGAAGGCGTGATCGAGGCCGACAACTGCATCTTCCACACGCTCGCGATGCAAAACCCCGAGGTCTGCCGCTTCGACCTCGCACTGATGTCCACCTTCGCCGATGGCCCCATCGAGCACGAACGCTGCATGGCCAAGGGCGAACACGTCTGCCGCTTCAGGATTGGCGGGAAAGGGTAGGGCGCCGGGCAAACCGCGCCCTTGTCGAACGGCGCGGAGCCCCTTGTATCGCGTAGAGATCAACGCCGCTGTAGCCTGGATAGCGCGCAGCGAAATCCGGGAGCGACGGTGCGCCATCGGGCAGGATCAATCGGACGGCGGTTGAAGCTGCCTGCTCCCCGGATTGCGCCTTGCGGCTTCATGCGGGCTACACTCGGGATGCCACCCTGCGGGATGGCTGTGGTTTTGAGGAAACGGTGTGCTTGCAGAGAACACTGCAACGAACCGCATTCGACATGCCGGCCTGAGCCGGGCAAGCAGTAAGAAGCGCCATCCCAGCGTTGCAAAGAGATTGATCATCCATCATGGCTTAACGGAAGCAATCCGCACGATCAGACGCCGATAACCCTGCCGGCAGCTCGCCTGCCGTTTGTACCGATTGGCGCGTCGTGTTGCAGATTTCATGTCGGCACGGGTCACACCGCACCCACATCAGATGCCGGATATACGACTGCCCGCTGTTCCTGCCCGCCACAAAAACGATCAGTCCCTTGCTTTGCGGGGGGAGTCCATATATGCCGGGTTAGCCCATGGAGCGAAGAGGAAAGGCAGCCGGATTGCGGATGGATTCAACCGACAAATCAATATCCAGAGCTGGCCAATATAGGTGGTTGGGATGAGGCCATTCGACATCGAGAACCTTGCCAATAGGCGCATCCTGGAACCAAGGGAATTCAGAGAAGGGAACAAAAAGCTCTTCGTTGCCCAGTAGTAGCCACAAGCCATTCTTAGAGATGTGGGTTACTTCAGCTACCGAAATGCTGTTGCCAAGCGCTACGGATGTCATGTTCGTGCACCTCAATCAAGGCTTGAGCCTGTCGCAGTAGGCGATCGTTCAACCCAATACTTTGAGCCAAGGCGATCTGAGGTTCAAGCCAGAACTTCGCCTCGCCATCCGAATGACTGACATGAACGTGCATTCTCGGCTCTTCGCGGGAGAAGAAAAAGAAACGGAAACCGCCTTCGCGGAAAACGGTTGGCGCCATTGGCAAATATTACCATGGCAGTGGTACTCGCCCCAATTTCGGCTACTGTTTGACATGAGGGACGTCCACAATGCTGCGAAGCTGCATTGTGGACGTCCGCTCGACAGAACACAGCAACGAGCCCCATTCGACATGCCGGCCTGAGCCGGGCAAGCAGTAAGAAGCGCTATCCCAGCGTTGCAAAGAGATTGATCATCCATCATGGCTTAAC